>CAZKRB010000020.1:0-9851 GCA_964555065.1 uncultured Syntrophus sp. | reverse complement strand
CTTGATCTTGCCGTCCTGGGGGATGCGCTTGATGGTGATATCCAGGTTGGACATGATCTTGATCCGGGAAACGAGGGCCGCCCGGTAATTGAAAGGGACGGTCTGATAAAGCTGGCAGTCGCCGTCGATGCGGAAGCGGATCTCCACGTTCTTTTTCCCGATGTTGGGCTCGATATGGATGTCGGACGACCGCCTGGTGTACGCATCGTTGATAATCTTGTTCACCAGCTGCATGATCGCACTGTCCGACTCGGTGACGATTTCGCCTTCCTCGTCGGAGGGGTCTTCGTCCTCGTCCAGCTTGCCCAGAAGGTCGGTAAAAGAGGTCGTATCGGTGGAGGTCTGGAAGAAATAGTTGATGTAGTTAATAATGTCTTCCGCAAAGGCAACGTCGTACTTCACCGCCTTTGTTTTTAAGAGGCTTTCGATCGCATCCCTTTTCAGGATATTGTTCGGGTCATCAACGATAACCTGGATGTTATCCCCCACCTTGGCGAGAGGAACCCATAATTCACGGCGCAGGTATTCCTGCTTGAGGTTTCTTAACAGGTCTCCGGGGATCGGGAACTTGTCATCAAACTGGACAAACTGGCAGCGATAAAAATCTTCCAGGGACTTCCCGATGTCCATCTTGGAAATTCCATGCTTTTTCTGCAGGAGAGATTCCATGGGCTCTTTTTTTTCCCGCGATTCCTCCCATGCGCCGTCCAGTTCTTCTTCTTTGATCAGGTCCCTGCTGATCAGATAGTCATAGCGGGTTTTTCTCCGGCGGGCGTAGCGCTCCTGGTTATAGAAGGCGATGCCGAGCACTTCGGCGATTTCCTGGATAAATCCCACTTCTTCATCGGAAAATATCCCTCCGCCTTTCTTGTTGAGGATCTGAATGACGCCGGAAAGATTGCCGCCGTAGAAAATAGGGGCACAGAGAATCTGGCGGGTGCGAAACCCTGTTTTCTTGTCCCAGCTCTGGTCAAAGCTTAATTCCGGGTCGATCCGCCTTAGTTCCGCCGTATCATAGGCGTCGGAAATATTGAGGGGTTTTTTTGTATTGGCGACGTAGCCGGCAATGCTTCGGTTATTGATCGGCACGCGGATTTCCCGAATCTGAGAAGCGGACAGACGCAGGGAAAAGATTTCGTTTCTCAGCCGATCCACGACATAGATCGTGATGGAATAAGCATCGAAGAGGTTCAGGATGCCGTCTTTGAGGTCGACGAGAATCTGTTTGATATTCTGTGCGGCGTGAATCTGGTTGGTGATTTCCTGCAGTTTCTTCCGCAGCAGCAGTTTTTCTTCCAGTTCGGAAATTTGATGATTCTTTATCAGAATATCTCCCATGACTTTCTCCCTGCACGGAAACCCTTGATCCCAGGTTTGCCAATACAAAAGACGAGCCAAGCCTCAGGATCATGGTGGAATGGATTCATGAACCAGCGATACCTAATATAACGGCGCCGGAAAATCAAGTGTGTAATGTCAAAATATCCGTTATATTGTGGAGTTATTATGAGGAATCCCCAGCCGGCGGGTAAGGTTTTTTTTCGTTCTCTCCTTGACAGCCTATCTAAAATACCTTAGATTGTGGCAACTTTTCGCCAGGACGGGGTGCGTTTGAATATGCCGACAAAGAAACAGAAACGAATAACGGAATTGAAAAACCGGAAGAAAAAAAAGGGCGAGAAAAAACTGATCCTCATCCTGGTCGGGGTGGCAATCTTCGGCTTCCTGGTCTTCTTCTTTATCACCCTTTTTAATGTCATTTATCCGCCCATCGGCGGCCGGACGGACCGTGAAAATTCGAAAGAGAAAATTTCCGTAACCCTTTACTTTTCCGATGCCAATGAACGGTTTCTCGTTCCCGAAAAACGTTATCTGGCCAAAAGAAAAACAGCCGATCAACAGGCGGGCGAAATCGTGAAAGCCCTCCTGGACGGATCCAAGACGGAGAAGGTCAATGTCTTTCCCGCGGAAGTGCAACTCAAGGATTTGAAAATCGACAAGAATCAGACGGCGCTGGTCAGCTTCAGCAAGAGCCTCGTGCAGAACCATCCGGGGGGAAGCACCAGCGAAATGGCCACGGTTTATTCCCTTACCAATTCTTTGACCGCGAATATCCCGGAAATCAAGACGGTCCGGATCTTAATCGAAGGCCAGGCCGTCGATTCCCTCAAAGGGCACATCAGCCTGAAACAACCCTTCAGCTTCAACAGGGAGTACCTGGCTCAAGACGTCAAAGTTCAATAACCGCTCTCCGCTGCAGATATGGAACGCCAATGCCACCAAAGTCCAGACTTTCCAGAATCAGAAATATCGGGATTATCGCGCACATCGACGCCGGAAAGACGACGGTATCCGAGAGGATCCTCTACTATACGGGAAAATCCTACAAAATCGGTGAAGTCCATGATGGAGAAGCCGTCATGGACTGGATGCCTCAGGAGCAGGAAAGAGGCATTACCATCACTTCCGCGGTAACGACCTGTGACTGGAAAAATCATGAAATTCATATCATTGACACGCCCGGTCATGTGGATTTCACCATTGAAGTGGAACGCAGCCTGCGGATCCTCGATGGGGCCGTGGTGGTCTTCGATGCCGTGGGGGGTGTGGAGCCGCAATCGGAAACGGTCTGGCATCAGGCGGATAAATACGGTGTTCCCAAAATTGCCTTCATTAACAAGATGGACCGTGTGGGAGCGGATTTTTTCCGGAACATCGAGATGATGAGGGAAAGGTTCGCCTCCATCCCCCTTCCCGTTCAGATGCCCTGGGGCCAGGAAGATAAATTTCAGGGAGTGGTGGATCTCATTCAGAGAAAAACGATTGCCTGGGATGAACGTTCCAAGGGAGTTGATTTTCAATACAGTGAAATTCCTTCAGAGATGGCGGCGGACGTTGAAGCGCAGCGGGAAAGAATGCTGGAGATCCTGGCGGAAGTGGATGATGAGATCGCGGAAAAATACCTGGAAGGGGAGGAGATCGCAGAGAAGGAACTCCTGGAGGCGATCCGAAAAGCAACCCTGGCCACCCGGCTGGTCCCGGTGCTGTGCGGTTCCGCTTTGAAAAACAAGGGAATTCAGCCGGTGCTGGATGCCGTGGTCAATTTCCTTCCTTCGCCGGAGGAAGTTCCTCCCGTTTCCGGATTGGACCCGGTCACGAGAGAAACGGTGACGAGGGGAAGCAGTGTCAAAGAACCCCTGGCGGCGCTGGCGTTCAAGGTGATGCAGGATGAAGGCCGGAAATTGACCTACCTCCGGATTTATTCGGGTCAGCTGAAGGCGGGCGAGGAACTTTTCAATATCAGCAAAGGAAAAAAGGAAAAGGTATCCCGCCTGCTGAAGATGCACGCCAATAAGCGCGAACGCCTTGAACAGGCAGGCGCGGGGGATATTGTAGCGGTGATGGGCTTGAAGGAGACGGTGACCGGGGATACCCTCGGCGATGAGAAACATCCCATTCTGCTGGAATCCATGGAGTTTTATGAGCCGGTCATTTCCCAGGCCATTGAAGCGAAAACACCGGCCGATCAGGAGAAGCTGGCCCAGGCCCTGGGGAAATTGACCGAGGAAGATCCGACGCTCCGGGTGAAGTACGATGAGGAAACGGCTCAGACGGTGATCTCCGGGATGGGGGAACTGCATCTCGATGTCATTATCGACCGACTGAGGCGGGAGTTCAATACCCATGTCAATGTGGGCAAGCCGAGGGTCGTTTACCGCGAAACCATCCGGAGCAAAGGGGAAATCGAGGGGCACTTCGAAAGAGAACTGGGAGAGAAGAAGCATTACGGCCATGTTCGGCTGCGGTTGGAACCGAAGGAACGGGGAACGGGAGTCGAAATTGAGTGGAAGATCGATCCGGCGCTGTGCCCGGCGGACTATCTGAAGGCCGTCGAAGAGGGGATCCAGGAGGCACTCCTCAGCGGCTCCATTGCCGGCTACCCGGTGGTGGATATCCGCGTGACCGTCACGGAAGTGGCGATCAAGGAAGGCGAGTCCTCGGCCATCGGATATAAAATCGCGGCGGCTTCGGCCTTCCGGGATGGCTGCCTCAAGGCGGACCCGGTCCTGCTGCAGCCCATCATGGTGGTCAATGTCATGGTCCCCACGGAGTTCATGGGAGAAGTCATCGGCGATCTGAACACCAGAAAGGGAGAAATCCAGGCCATTACCCCCAAGGGGGCGGTGAGCGAAGTCCGGGCTTTAGTTCCCTTGAAGGCCCTCTTCGGCTACTCCACGGATCTGCGCTCGGCGACACAGGGCCGGGCGTTCTTTACCATGCAATTCCATGCCTATGATCAGGGCTAAGGCTGTCCAGGTGGAAGGTTACTCCGGGAATCAACTCTGTCGGCCCTGAAAAAGGGCCATTTTTTTAATTCAAAAGGATAAGGGTCATTGGTTATGGACACCACATCACGACAGATGGATCCCCTGTTAACCTCGTCGATGCCTTTGTCCGACAAGGATAAATTGCTCAAGACCCTCTTCCGGATCAGTTCCCTGATTGCCGATCCGTCCAATGTCGAGGAGATCATGAAGAAGATCCTCGATGACGTCGTGGAATCCCTGGGGTTTGATCAGGGCACGATCCGCCTGCTGGATGATTCGGGCCGATTTCTGGAAGCCAAGGTGGTAAAGAATTATAAATCCGAAGCGCAGAGGGCCTCAAGCGTTGCCATCGATCTGGATGCGCACGACTGCATTGCGGCGAAAGTCTTCAAAACCGGACAGGCCATGGTGATTGAAGATGTGGCCACCGACCCCAGGGTCACGGCAACGGATCGCCTGCTGACCCGGATTCATGACCAGGGGTCCCTCTTTTGCGCCCCCCTGAAAATCGGCGACGACGTCTTCGGGGTGACGGCGACCTGGTGCCGTCAGCAGACAAGCTTTTTCCCCGAGATGATGGAGCTGTTCCTTACCTTTGCCAATCAGATGAGCATCATCATTTACAATGCGCGGCTCTTTGAAAACAATATGGAAAAAATCCGTCAGCTGACCCTGCTGGGAAGGGCCGTCACGGAAATGAACTCCAGCTACGTCCTGGACAATCGCGTCCGGAATATCCTGATCTCCAGTGCCCTGGACATTGCCAAGGCCTCGAAGGTCTTGTTCTATATCATAGATATGGAGCAGAATCGTTACCTGGTTCATGATGGAAACCGGATGCACATCGAGAGCATGGCGGATCGTAATGAGCGGATCGAACAGAGCATTATCCCCCGGGCCATCGAGTCGAATGCCGTCGTCGTGAAGCAGGCCGTCGGCGAGGACGACGGGTTGACTCCCATTTTCCCGGGGAACGCTTCAGAAGTGGCCATTCCCCTGCGGATCAGGGACAAGTTCAAAGGAGCTTTGTATCTGGCGAAAGAGCGGAACCGTTTTACGCCCGATCAGATCAACGTACTGGATATCCTCGTCAAAAATGCCTGCACGGCCTACGACAACGCCATCATGCATTCCCTGCTGTTTCTGGAAGCCAGGTCCTTGAAAACGGAAGTGGAGAAACTCAAAGAGCGGGAAGACCTGCTCCTCGGTTTTGACAACATCATCGGGACCTCCAGTAAAATGGCCGGGATTTTCCACGTGGTCAAGGAAGTGGCCGGGCATGATACGAATGTCCTGATCCAGGGGGAAAGCGGCACGGAGCTGATCGCCCGCGCCATCCATCGGCAGAGCAACCGAAATGCCAGGCCTTTCGTCGATGTCAACTGTGCGGCCATCCCGGGAACCCTCCTGGAAAGCGAACTCTTCGGCTACGAGGCGGGCGCCTTCACCGATGCCCGCAAAAGGAAGATCGGCTTACTGGATTATGCCAACGGGGGAACCATGCTGCTCGATGAAATCGGCGACATGAGTTTTCAATTGCAGGCGAAATTCCTCCGGGTCCTGGAGGAGGGGTACATTCGCCGCCTCGGGGGGACGGAGAACATTCCCACCGATGTGCGCTTCGTCTTCGCCACCAACAGGGATCTGAATAAAATGGTCAGTGAAGGGCTCTTCCGCGAAGATCTCTATTACCGGATCAGCGTCGTTCCCATCGTACTGCCGCCCTTGAGGGAGAGGGGAGGGGATATTCTCCTGCTGGCCAGGCATTACCTGGAGGAATTCAACCGGAAATTCAGGAAAAAGGTCGGGGGATTCAGTCCGGAGGCGGAGCAGATTCTCCTGGCCTATCCATGGCCGGGCAATGTCCGGGAACTGAAGAATATCATCGAACGGGTCATGATCCTGCAGAATGTGGGTGCGACCATCATGCCGGACAATCTTCCCGCGGAGATGAGGGCTGACGTGGAAAAGGGAATCCCTGAGATTCACCTGGATCATCTGCTGCCCGACCTTTCCTCCGGGGGGGTGGACTACACCAGGCTGACGGAAGAAATAACCGGCAATATCAAGGGTAAAATCCTGTCCAAGGCCCTGGAAATGAGTCATGGCAGTAAAACGGAGGCGGCCAGGCTTCTTCACATCTCGCGCTACAAATTCATTCGCGAGCAGAAAAAAAGCGGGCTGACCTGATCCCCCACCAGTGTGGGCGTCACACACAGGCCTGAGATGCCCTTTCTGCTGCATACGAGATTAGACTCGCCCCATGAGAACGGCGAGAGCGAAGCCCCGCTCCTCTGCAGAGGGCGGCGGGACCGAATTTCTCTGTAAACCGCAGCGACAAAAAAAGGGCGGGCAGGATTTCTCCTCCCGCCCTTTCTGATTCGATCCCACCCGGGGGAAAGGGCCTCTCAAAGGGGGCTAGGGCTCGAAGCGGATGGCCGGTCCCCATTCCTTGAGGGAGAAGGCGTTCATGATATTGTGCCCGTTATAGTCCAGAACCCGCAGGTCGTCCGTTTGACGAATGTCTTCCAGGATGATATCAAACGTGCCGGCGTAAACCGACTTGACTTTTTCAACGGGGAGCTCGATGGCGACAAACTTGGTAATCCCTTTTGTCGCCAGTTTCTGAACGAAGGCGGGGTGGGTTAAGGATTCAAAGGTTGTGAGAATCAGAATCGGACCTGTTCCGGAAAAAATAATCGCTGATTTCATGTCGTTCTACTCCTCTCTTTCGTCAAGAATAACTACAGAATGAAACGAAACCCCTCTTTGCCGGCTGCCATTGCCCGGCTGCCATCTGAATCTATATCACCTCAAAAGCTGTTCAATCCTGTAATACTTTAAAATATTCTCATCGGCCTGTCAATTACGGAAATGGAGGCGCTCAAGGATCCTCCGGAAGAGCTTATGAACTCCTTCTGAGTAAGTTCGACAAATTTACTCTACTTCCAAGCGCCCGAAGGGGCGTGGGGCGCTAATCATTAGATGCCCCGGCGGATTTCCCTTGAGGGGCGTCGAAACAGAAACGAAAAAAGGGGGATGGAAATACTTTCCATCCCCCTTTTATGATCCTGCTTGGACTTTTTCGCTTATCCGTAGATCATGTGGTACATGGCTACGATCGCCGGCAGGGTGACCAGGGAAACGACGGACATCAACTTGATGAGGATGTTCATCGCGGGACCTGACGTATCCTTGAAGGGATCGCCGACGGTGTCGCCGACAACGCCTGCCTTGTGCGCATCGGAGCCCTTGCCGCCGAAGTTGCCCTGTTCAATGTATTTCTTCGCATTGTCCCAGGCGCCGCCTGCATTGGCCATGAGGAGGCCCAGGACAACACCCGTCAGTGTCGCACCGGCGAGGAATCCGCCCAGAGCCTGCGGGCCGATCAGCATGCCGACCAGGACGGGGCTGACGACAGCCGCCACACCGGGAAGGATCATCCTCTTCAGGGCGGCGGTGGTGGCGATATCCACGCAGCTGTTCGTATCGGGAGGGGTCGTTCCCGCCATGATGCCGGGGATTTCCCGAAACTGCCTGCGGATCTCATTGATCATGTCAAAGGCGGCCTCACCGACGGCCGTCATGGTGAGGGCGGCCAGCAGGCAGGGGATCAGGGCGCCGAGGAACAAACCGGTGATGACATCCGCCTGGGTCAGGTCGAGGGTGAAGTTCTCGAAACCCGGGTAGGTTTTCATCGTCTGGCTGACGGCGGCAAACATTGCCAGGGCCGTGAGGGCCGCCGAACCGATGGCAAAGCCTTTGCCGATGGCCGCCGTGGTGTTGCCCACCGCGTCGAGACCATCCGTGATTTCCCGGACATGGGGCGGCATGTGAGCCTGCTCGGCAATGCCGCCGGCGTTATCGGAAATCGGTCCGTAGCTGTCCACGGACATGGTCATTCCAACGGTACCCAGCATGCCGACGCCGGCAATGGCGATTCCGTAGAGACCGCAGGCCATGTAGGACAGCAGGATCGCCATGGCGATGAAGAACATCGGCAGAGCGACGCTCTCGAGACCGACGGCAAAGCCGCTGATGATCGTGGTGGCCGATCCGGTCTGGGAGGCTTCGGCGATTCGGCGGATCGGGCCGCGGGCGGTATAATACTCGGTAACGGCGCCGATCATCATTCCGGCAACAATTCCTAAGAGAACAGCCCAGAAGGGTCCGAGCGGACCGCGGATTCCCAGGCTCTGCAGATATTCGGGTGTCATGCCCGCCGTGATGGCCTTGACGACAAAGTAAGAGGCCGCGATGAAGAGGATTCCCGCGATATAGAGGCCGTTGCTCAGAGCCGACTGCGGGCTCATATTCTTGAGAAGGTTGAAAAGTCCGATGCCGATGACCGAGGAGGCCATACCGACGACGATGAAGGCCATGGGCAGCATCATCCACTTCATCGCCATTCCTTCCACACCCATGCCCATCGTTGCGCCGATGGCGATGGCGGCGACGACGGAGCCGACATAGGATTCAAAGAGGTCCGCACCCATTCCGGCGATATCGCCGACGTTGTCGCCGACGTTGTCCGCCGTGACGCCCGGGTTTCTCGGGTCGTCCTCGGGAATTCCCGCCTCGACCTTACCGACCAGGTCGGAGCCCACGTCGGCCGTCTTGGTGAAGATGCCGCCGCCGACACGGGCGAAAAGAGCGATGGAAGAGGCGCCCATGGCAAAACCGTTAATGACGTTGGGATCGGTTCCGGCAAAGAGCATGAAAAAGACACCGAGACCGAGCAGACCGAGGGAGGCCACGGAAAGCCCCATGACGGACCCGCCGAAGAAGGCGACGGTCAGGGCTGTCGCCTGCCCATGCGTCTTGGCCGCTTCCGCGGTCCTTGCATTGGAGAGGGTCGCCGCCTGCATGCCGAACACGCCGGCCATCAGAGAGCAGATGGCTCCGGACAGGAAGGCCACGGAGGTCATCTTGTGATCCAGGCCGAAGTAGAGAAGGACAAAGACGACGGCAATAAATACGGCAATAATTTTGTATTCCCTCTTGAGAAAGACCATGGCGCCGGCATGAATCCGCTCCATGATCTCCACCATGACCTTGTCTCCCGGCGGAAAGGACATGACGTATTTATAAATAAAAAACGCCAGCACCAATCCGAGGAGACCCCATAACCAAGCATAGTTAACTAAAAATTCCATAATCCCGTTTTTAATACCTCCTGACTTAAGTATTTAGTATAATTCTTGCGTCAGATCCGGATGCCGGTCTCAGATGCACCGGAGGTAACGCCTTGATCTCCATTCTCTACCCGTTACGAAGAATTGGCCCAACGGGAAAAACGACGGACAAACCAATCCTTTTGTGCGGTGGGAGAATAGGTGAAATGTCATGGCGTGTCAATGAAAAAGAACACATTGACCACGATAAGTCACAAAAAAAGGCGCTCCCAAATATACGGTATGAGGGAGCGCCTGCAAATTTATAACGTCATGTTAACTTAACCCTTTTCAGCAATCCTCATCCCGTAGAAGGATCGATAGACGAAGATCAGCGCGATCAGGAAGA
>CAZKRB010000019.1:0-43993 GCA_964555065.1 uncultured Syntrophus sp. | reverse complement strand
TTTTGGGTTAGCACAAAGCCTCTTCCCTGATCAATTTTAGGTTAGCACAACCAGACTCGCCTGGGAAACGCCCTGAGGGGAAAATCCGAAGGCTATCTAAATCCGGACATTGATCTCAATCTGGAAGAAATCAAAAGGAAAATTGATTTGTTTCTGACAGATCCCCTATGGCATGACGTTGGAACCATGCACTTCCTTCCGTCTAGTTCACAGGTATTACAGCGCCGTGATGGTTACCGGCAGTTATTCCGCCTCTATTCACTACAGCAACTTGCCACACAGTGCTATTTCGATGAGGATGATTTTAGAAATCTTCTGGAAACGAAAGATACTCCAACCTTGTTTGAATACTGGTCTTTTTTCCTAATAAAGGATATTCTTGATGAAATGAAAAAGGTCATATCCTGTAAAACGATCATATCGGATGATCCTCTTGAGCAGCGTGTTGGTCAGGGAATCTGTATCCATTATGAGGGCGGCATTTCTTTATGGTTTAACAAAACCTGTCCTGGCTCTCCAGGGTTAAGACCATCAGAAGATCCTGAGAAGATATTTGTGAATGAAAGTTACTCCCACACATTCCGCCCTGACATTGTCGTATCCAAAGGTGACAAATTCCTAATCTTCGATGCGAAATTCAAAGGGAAAAATTCAGGTTTTTACGGCGAATCTGATGACGGAACAATAACCTCGTGGAAGGACGAAGACATCGACAAAATGCACACCTATAGGGAGGCAATCAGGAATGTTTGCGGTGCTTACATCCTTTACCCTGGTGAGAAGGCCATCATATATCCGAACCATAATGCAGAAAGACCCTGTGATGGGGTTGGTGCCTTACCATTGAAGCCAGAAGCGGCAGCAAAACCGATTCGGACACATATAGAAGACGTTAAGATGATCATCTATAATTTTATAAGAGAATCCTGAATAGTCATAACCAATTAATTATATTTGTATAAGACTATTATCTTGGCCTTGAGGTCCTCTCTATTAACTGGCTCCGTCTTTGTAGGCTTGCAAGCGAGGGGAGGAAGATTTTCAGGTGTGAGAAGGGGGATCAAGAACCCCTCCTGATTCATCAGGAGGGGTTCTTGAATGTTCAGGTCGAGGTCCGGCTAGCTCTTCTTTTCCCCGGCGGCCTTGGCCCAGGAATCCCGCAGCGGCACGATGCGGTTGAAGACAGGTTTGCCGGGGGTAGAATCGAGATCAACAGAGAAATACCCCAGCCTTTCAAACTGATAGTTGCTCCCCGGCGCCGCCTTTGCCAGGCTTGACTCCGCATAACAGGTTGACAGGATTTCCAGGGATTCCCCATTCAGATAGTCGAGGAAGTTTTCCTCGCTTCCCGGATCCTCGATGCGGAACAGCCGGTCATAGAGACGCACCTCGGCCGGCACGGCGTGCTCAGCCGAAACCCAGTGAATCACACCCTGCACCTTGCGGCCGTCCGCCGGCGGCGCGTTGCGCGTCTCAGGGTCATAGGTGCAGTGGATCTCCGTCACATCTCCCGTGGTTTCGTCTTTCACCATGCTCTCAAATTTGATGATGTAGGCATTTCTGAGGCGTACCTCCCGCCCCGGACCCAGGCGATGATATTTTTTGGGCGGATTTTCCAGAAAGTCGTCCCGCTCGATATAGAGCACCCTGGAAAAGGGAAGCATCCGCGTTCCCAGCTCGGGATTCTGCGGATGATTGGCGGCCTCGAGCTCTTCGACCCGGCCTTCCGGGTAATTGTCGATCACGACCCGCAGAGGCTTCAGGACACACAGCGCTCTGGGCGCCTGGACATTGAGATCCTCGCGGACGCAATGTTCCAGCAGGGAAATGTCGATGAGGTTGTCGTTTTTGGCCACTCCGATCTGGGCGCAGAAATTCCGGATCGCTTCCGCCGAATAGCCCCGGCGTCGCATGCCCGTTACGGTCGGCATCCGGGGGTCATCCCAGCCCTTTACATGGTGATTCTGCACCAGTTCGATGAGACGACGCTTGCTGAGCACCGTGTAGCTCAGATTGAGGCGGGCGAATTCGATCTGCCGCGGCCGCTGCCCCTCGATCAGTTTCTCCACGAACCAGTCGTACAGGGGGCGGTTGTTTTCAAACTCCAGGGTGCAGATGGAGTAGGTGATGCCCTCCAAGGCGTCGGAGAGGCAGTGGGCGAAGTCGTACATGGGATAAATGACCCAATCCGATCCCGTCCGGTAGTGCGGCTCCCGTTTGATGCGATACATGATGGGGTCCCGCATGACGATATTCGGTGCAGCCATGTCGATCCTGGCCCGGAGAACATGGGCGCCGTCGGGGAACTCGCCCGCCCGCATCCGGGCAAAGAGGTCCAGGTTTTCTGCCACGGGGCGGTTCCGGTAGGGGCTTTCCTTCCCCGGTTGGGTGAAGGTCCCCCGATGCTCCCGGATTTCATCGGGGCTCAGGCTGCAGACATAGGCGTCGCCTTTTTTGATGAGCTGAACGGCAAACTCGTAGAGCTTCTCGAAATAATCGGAGGCGTAAAAAAGGCGGTCCTCCCAGTCGAAACCCAGCCAGCGGACGTCGCGGATGATCGATTCCACGAATTCCATGGACTCGCCCTGGGGGTCCGTATCGTCCATCCGGAGATTGCAGGTCCCCTGATACTGCCCGGCAAGGCCGAAGTTGAGGCAGACCGACTTGGCGTGACCGATGTGGATATAACCGTTCGGCTCGGGCGGGAAGCGGGTGGCAACACGCCCGTTGTTTTTGTTCGTCCTCAGGTCTTCATCGATGATGTCCCGGATAAAATCCGTGGGATTGGCAGTTGTCGGTTGCGTCATGATTCAACTCCTTGTAGCCTGTTAGAGTTCAGTAGGCGGGGCCATCAGGCGAAGGTCCCCGCTTTTTTCAAGATCCTTCCGGTTGCACATCCGTGCGCAGGCTTTGCGCACCATCGCTCGGAAGCGGATGATCGGATCACTCACCCCGATGGGTTCTTTTTTCGCGCTAGAGGAGAAAGGCCCCTTTCCTACCGGGGAAGGCCGGCTGGATATCTATTATATCCGGGGGAATATATCAAGGGCCGATTGGGTGGATCCGGCTGAGATACACGCCTTCCGGCATCGACGCGCCCTCATGGAGGCCGGCGCCGGGCTCATGACCCTTCCGCTTCCGCCTCCTTCGCCCCTTCCCCGCTCCATGCCGCCGCTGCATTCCTCGTCAGTAACTTCAAGCCATCTGCCTGATAAAAGGAGTCGAAAAGTTATTTTACGACCAATCGCTGAGCCTGTGGCCAGCGTGACGCGCTTCTGAGTCCGCTCGACAACGTTGCGCTACTTCAAGGCGTCGCCGAGGCAGCGTGAGTCGCTAACGAAGCCTTCCATCCTGGCGGAGTTTTGCCAGCACCTGCTGAATCCGGGGCACGGCAAGGGTGGCCGCTTTTTCCCCCTCAAGGATCGCCTCGTGGCGCTTTTCGAAGTCACCCGAGCCGATCCGGGCCACCCTGGGAGCGATGACCACATCGGCATAGGCGATCTGAGTCGCCGCCATTTTGGCATGCATGATGTCAATGGACTGGAGGATCGTGTCCATCGTCCCCCGTGGTATTGACCCGCTGACCCCGGCGGAGATATCCACGGCGATGACGACGTCGGCGCCGGCCTGCTTAGCCGCCAAAACCGGGACCGGGCTCACCACGCCCCCGTCCACATAGGCCTTTCCGCCGACCCAGACCGGCTGAAAAACGCCGGGGATGGAGCAGCTTGCCCGGACTGCCTTGCCCGTGTTTCCCGTTCCGAAAACAATCTCGGAGCCGGTCTGAAGGTTTGTCGCGACAGCACGGAAGGGAATCCTCAGCCTTTCGATGGACGTCTGGCGGACCGCACGGTTTACGTAGCTCTCCAGCTTTTCTCCGCGGATAAAGCCGTTGTCGGGAATCGTGAGGTCGGCCACATCGTTCTTTTCCAGCGCCAGGGCTATCCGCTGCAGCTCGAAGGCGCTGATCCCCGAGGCATAGAGGGAACCGACAAAGCTCCCGGCACTCGTCCCGACGATCAGGGAAACGGGAATCTTGTTGGCTTCAAGAACCTTAAGGACCCCCACGTGGGCAAAGCCCCGGGAAGCACCGGCCCCGAGAACGACGGCGATCTTCGCCGGCCTCGGCGGAGGGGGGACGTCCTTTGGCAGGCAGGCTGCCAGCAGCAGTAGACAGAGGAGGAGTGCACAGTGGCGGACAGTTCGTTTCATGATCTTGCTCCTGAGGTCCGGAAGGCGGCATCGTGAGGGACAGGACAGAGAAATTTACCCGCTGCCCCTCTGGTAAGTCCTCCCGGAACGCTCGCTGATCTTGCGAGTTGACGATTCCCTCTATATCCGCCAATTCAGGATCTTACAAGAATTTTGTATCGTACGGCCCGGCAGAAACGGGGGGAAAGAAGGCCGGATTTTTACCGGCCGTCCGCAGCTGCCATTCCTCTCCTGTCTTGTTTTTTCACCTTGCTGCCTGTAGAATGAGAATCCAGTGCATGAAGGAGGAGGAAATCTTGGGTAGGAAAGTCTTGATTGTAGGCGCCGGTCCCGGCGGATGCATGACCGCCAATCACCTAGCCAGATCGGCAAGGAATTCCCTGTCCAAAGGACTGCTGGAAATTACCATCCTTTCGACGTCTCCCTCTCACGTCTATGAGGCCGGCTTTCTCTTCCTGTCGCTTGATTTGAAGCCTCCCCGATCTTTTACCAGACTGCAGATGGAACTGCTCGATCCAGCGGTCAACCTGGTGTGCGATCCCGCGGCTGCCATCGATGTCCGGAACAGGAAAGTCCTGGGGCAGAGCGGACGGGAATATCCCTATGACCTGCTCCTCATCGCCACCGGCTCCGAAGTCCGGCCGGACATCACCCCGGGATTAAAGGAAGGGGGAGACGATTTTTACACCCTGGAGGGAGCAGCCCGGCTACGGGATAAACTGCGTTCATTTTCTGGAGGAAAAATCCTCTGCACGGTGGAAATGCCCCACAAGTGTCCGTTTTCCTTCCTGGAGTTCCTTTTCCTTCTTTCCGACCATTTCCGGATGAAAGGCCTGAGTGAAAAGGTCGAACTGGCCTATTCCTATCCCCTCGATATCCTGCACCAGAAACCGGAAGTGGCCCATTTCTGCCGGCCGCTGCTGGAAAAAAAGGGGATTTCCGCCATGACGGGGTTCACCGTGGACCGGGTGGAGCCGGCGGTTAGAAAGGTTTTTTCCCAGGAAGGCCGGGAACTGGACTATGACCTGCTCATCTCCATTCCCACTCACCGGGCGCCCCGGGTGATTCTTGATGCCGGACTCGGCGATGCCCAGGGATGGATTGATGTCGACCCGAGCACCCTTAAAATGAACGGAGCGGAAAACGTTTATGCCATCGGCGACGCCACCAATCTCCACCTCAAGGGCGTGCCCAAGGCCGGTTCCGCCGCCCGCTATCAGTCCGAGATTGTCGCCGGGAACATTCTGCGGGAATTGAACGGCCTGCGTCCGAACCGGGTTTATGACGGAAAATTCGTCTCCCTTATCGAGACCGGCCTGGAGGAAGCCACCTGCATCCAGTTCGACTACCGCACCCCCCCTACCCCGCCTCCGCCCTCCAAGCTGCTCTACTGGTTCAAGCTGAGCTTCAACGAATTGTACTGGTCTGCCATCCGGGGAATATTTTAGAGGAGGAAGGAAATTGACTGAAAATGCCGCACTGACTCCCGAGGAGATGAAAACCCTGAAGGACTTGCTCAATCTTGGCCGCGCACTGACGAACAGCCTCAGTTCGGACCAGATCGCCCATCTCTCAGCCGGCCTGAGGGAGCTTTTTCCCCTTCTCCGGACCCTGCGTAATCCGGAGGTGCAGAAGCTTATCAAGGCCCTGGAGGAATCCGCGGGGTTTCTGGCGGAACTTGTCCCCTATGAAATTGCCTACTGTAAGGCGGGGGTGGTCGGAAATGTCATGGAGACGATTGCCCTCCTTGGAGCCATCCGGAACGCCCTCAGCACAGAGACCATTGTCCGCTGGGCGGAAAACGCCAATAATGTCCTGGTGACCGGCAGCCAGCTGGCTGCCGCCTGCGGAGGGATGGAGGGAATCAAAGCAGCGGGGGAAGCCGCCCGACAGGCCGCTCACGAGGCCGGAGAGGACCGCCGCACCATTGGCATCATCGGGCTGCTGCAGGCTCTGAAAGAACCGGAAATCCAGAAGGGAATCAAGTTCCTGCTCCATTTTGCCAGACTGCTGGGAAGAGACGGCACTCCCGGGCAGGCGCCTCCGGGCTAGGCGGGGATGTTCGGTGACTGGGCTGCATCCGGCAACGCTTGCCGCCGATGGCCCCATCGCCTCCATCGTCCCGAATCCGCCGCTGACCAGGCATTGGAGCCGGAATCAGGAGTTGTTGTCATTGAAGTATTTGGCCACCGCGGCGCACAGCGCGGCTTCTTCGACCGCCGACTGACTGCCGCTTTCCACGTAGGGCATCAGATAGACGGTCGTGTTGCTCAGAAGAGAATTGTTCAACCCGTAATACCTCATCCGCCGCATCCATCGAATCGGTTTTGGTTCCCTTGCCTTCGTCACAGCAGCCATTTCCGTTCTCCCCCTGTTGAGAGCCAGGGCAGGCGTTTGAATTGGAATGTCGAGATGCCTGCCGCAGATTTGCATCCATCATGTCACACCCCCGAGGTTATGCAACACGGGTTGATTACGGAACCTATCCCAGCATAAAACTGCTATGCAGAAAGGAGGGATTCGCCGCCAAGTCCCCCCTGCCCCCTTATTCTTTCTTCAGGATTTACCTGAGATCGATCCCGGAGATCGCTCAAAGTTTGAATGCCGCTCACTCGTCAATCCTGCATCGACTTATCCAGGAGCTTTTTTAGAACCGCCTGCGGAAATTTCTTAAGACATTTCTTAAGATTATGATAAAATCTACATAAAAATAACCGTCTCAGGGACCCCCCCTGGAGAAAGGCAGGCCATGGGCACGATGCAAAGAGATTCCCGGCGGGAAAAACTGCGCAAAAAGTCGGAACGGCAACTTGATATTCACCGTCCCGATCTGGCAGCTCCGATGGCCGAGGCGGATCTGAAGCGGATCGTTCATGAACTGCAGGTTCATCAAAACGAGCTGGAAATGCAGAATCAGGAACTGCTCCAGGCATAGAATCTGAGGGATGTCAATACGACGATGAAGGTTTTGCTCAATACCATGGAAAAGGACCAGGAGACGCTGAAGGAGAGGCTTCTGATCAACATCAGGGAGCAGGTTTTCCCCTACCTGGATAAGCTGAAAAGCTCTCCCTTGTCGGATCTCCAGAAGGGATACGTCCGGATGGCCCAAACCCGCCTGGAGGCAAGCCCCTCCCCTTTCGTCCACAAGCTGACCACCCGTTATCTGAATCTGACGAAAAAAGAGATTCAGATCGCCTCGCTGGTGCGGGATGGAAAAACATCGAAGGAAATCGCCGCTATCCTCAATGCCTCGCAACGGGTCATCGAGTTTCACCGGGAAAACATCCGCGAAAAGCTGTGGGATTGAAGAACAAGAAGGGAAGTTTGGAGATGCTGCTGCGCACGTTGGAATGAGGCTGCCGCAGCCGGGTGGAAACGCTGATTTTCAGGCGGCCCAGGCCGGATAATCGCTTCAGCAGATCTTTGTGGACTGTAGAGAGGGCGACATTGATTTTCAAGCGGACCAGACCGGGAGGGTGAAGGTTTTCCGGAGGGCATGACCCGGCGGAATCGGCCGTTGCCGCATCGCGATAACGGAGCGAAAACTCCCTAAGCAGGAATGGCGGAGGTGAAAATCATGAAATCGGGAAACCGGGCGGCCAATGGGGGAAGCTTCCTCTTCCTCGCTCTGATCCTGCTGCTGGCCGGATGCGCGACCGTGCCGCAGCCGGGAAGTGGGCCTGTCGGCACACTGCGCACCTCAGGACCCCATGTTTTTGTGAACGGCAGGCCCGCCACCGGCGGCACGGCCGTCTATTTCGGGGACGAGGTGGCCACCGGCGCCGGAAGCAGCGCCATCGTCGATTTTCGGCAGGGCGGATTCCTGCAACTGGACGAAAATACCGATCCGCTCATCAGTTACTGGGAACAGGCCAGGTGCATCCTGATCCGCGTCTTTGGCGGCCAGATCAGCGTCAAAGGCAGCGGCATCTGCGTCGAGGCGCCCCCCCTCCGTTTTGCCCTCAACAGCGAGGCGAACCTGCAGGTTGCTCCCGGCAGTTTCGTGCTCACAATTCTCCAGGGAAGCGCGACCCTCTCCTGGCCCGCCCGGCGTCTCCTGACACGGGCCCAGCAGGTTCGCCTGTCGCCGCAGGGCATGGAAGGAAGGGTCCGCACCCTCTCCGAGCAGGACCTCCGGGCCGTTGTGCAATGGCGGGAGAAATTTCGCTTTCCGACGCGGCGGGATCCCGGATTGTCGCCTGGCCCCGGGGACCGAAGGCCGTCCCGGATCGCCCCCCCAAGGTCGCAGCCGGCGGCGCGGGACCGTAGACCGGGAACTCCAAGCCCGGGTACTTCCTCTCCCCCCGTCTCCGATCCCGCGGTGACCAGCCCCCCGAAAACCGACGCCCGGAAACCGCTCGATATCAGGACGCCGCCAAAGGACCTCCGCATCCTGGAGGGCGCCCCGGTGCGGCCTGCCGACCCACTGCGTTAAGCTTTCAAGGGAAAGGGTGTCGGCGCCCCTTTCCAACTTTATGTGAAAATAGATTCAAGGGATTGATTCTTTTCATTATTCTTTGCGCCTATTTTAAGCATGAGGGTTCGTCAGAAAATAGGATGTGCGTATCATAAAGATAAAAGTCAGAGAGTTATGTGTGCCTAATGGAATCTGTTCCGAGTGCCGAATTTTCATCGTTTGAGGGTGCTGCCGTCTCGGCATGAAATTTATGGAAATAGGGCGGCAAAGGGGCCGTAGATCGTCATCCTTCACTGCACCCGGAGCGGTCACGTGAGTCGGCCCTGCCGACAGGAGGGCGGGATGAACCTGTTTAAGGAGATGGCCAAATTCATCGGCTGGCTTTCCGGTTCGCTGGCGGGGCTGGGGGCCGTTCTCTATGCCTTCGGTTACCTCCTGACCCGCGCTCACCTGAACCTGCTGGGCGTCAGCCTGAATTACGGCAGTGAACAGTACATGCAGGAAGGGGCGAAGTTCATCATCGTCTTCGCCGATCTCGTGGGGCGAATCTTCCTTCCAGTGTTGATCTCCCTGGGTGCGCTCGCCGTTCTCGCCGGCCTGCTCATCGTGATTGCGCTTCTGGCCTATCGATACACCCCGGCGAAGTGGAGAATGGAGGAGCTTCGGGCGAAGGCTTCCCGTTCATGGGCGCGGATTCAGGCCCAACGTCCCTGGCTGTGGCGCGTTCTGGTCTTTTCGGGCCTTCTGCTCCTTTTATTCCTGGCCCTGGATAGCGATCTGAATCTCTTCAGCGCTCCCCTGTCCCTTTCCGACCTGCTGTACCGGCAGCACGAGCTGCCATCCGCGGAGACGGGGGACCGGGCCCTTTTAAGGAACTGGATTCTGGCGGGCAACCAGGAGAGCCTCGACAATTACTTCTTCGGCTTGGTGCTCGCCTTCCTGAAGGTTGCCTTGCTGCTTTTGGCGGCCGTTCCCGCGGCCCTGCCCTGGCGGCTGCGAACCCTGCTGCTGATGCCCTTTGTCATCGTCTTCATGATCTACCTGATCCTGCTCCCCATGAATTACGGGGTTCTGATGCGTCCGGCCAAGTTTGCCCGCGTGACCCTGGCGACGTCCAGCGAACTGCTGGAGGGAAAAACTACCGAGCTCTTTCTCCTGGACAGAAACGAACGGGAATTTGTGCTCTGGGATCCGGCCCGGAGCCGGGTTCTCTGGATTCCAACGGGGGAAATCAAGGGCGCCGAGTTCAGACAGACGGCATTTCTCTTTCCTGGCAGGAAATAGCCGTCCGCCGCGGATTCCGGTCCCCGGAGCCTTAAGGCGGAAGCACTGCGGTGGAGGGTGAAGCCGGGCGGCTCCGGAAGCGCGGTGGGAAGCTGCCGGAAGCCGCCGACAGGAAAGGCATTCTCTCGGGCGCGGGAATTACCGGCCGCCGGCCCGCCGGGCAACGGCAATTGCCTGGTGACCCAGATCGACGGATTTCCCCAGGGTATTCAGGACCTGGGAGGGGTTATGGAAGCCCATGCCGTTTTCCGCCGAGACGATATCCCAATACCACTGGGCCTGGCGGAGCAGCTCCCGGGCCTTTGCCAATTCTTCCCCCGAGGTGCCGGTCGTTGCGGATGCCCTGGCAATCGCTTCGTGGGCTTGACTCACCGTCTTCCCCGCCCGGCGCTGCATATCCCAGGTATGGCCCTGGATCGTCTTGACCCGGGTCAGCAGCCAGTCCTCGCTCTGGCTGTGACAGGTCCGGCAGGAGGCCTGCACGGTCCGCATGGGACTCGTCACCCAGTGGCTCGTCGTTTTCCGACCGCCTTCCCTCATGTAGGGCATGTGGCAGTCGGCGCAGGCCACCCCCGCCATGCCGTGCGTTCCCGTGCTCCAGGTCTCGTAGTCGGGATGCTGAGCCTTGAGGATCAAGGTCTGGGAATCGGGATGGACCCAGTCCTGAGTGAAGCCGGCGGGCTTTTCGGCATAATAGGCGTACATCTGGTCAGGCTGGAGGCCCTTGTCCCAGGGAAAGACGACCCGGAAGGTCCCCGGCTCCAGGTAGTATTCCGAATGGCACTGGCCGCAGACATAACTGCGCATGTCCTGCCGGGAGGCCTTCTTAACGTCGATGCCTCTTCTGGCCATGGCCTCGATGAAGGCCGGATTGAGGACCCGGAGTTCCATCGTCTTCGGATCGTGGCAATTGGCGCAGGCGATGGGGTGTTTCAGGCCGGGAAGGATTTCCGCCAGGGGCATCTTCGCATAGTCCCACCCTTTTTCCTTGAAGATCGCGCCGAGCTGGGCCGTCTTGCAGGTCATGCAGGAACCCGTCGTCTTGGGCGTCACCCGTTTCGAGTGCCGCAGATCCTCCAGGGCATAGGGATGGCCGCGGTCCTCCGTATAGTCCTTGCTGAACCCGTAGCCCTTGAAGTTCACCACATTCTCCGGCTCCCGGGTCGCCTTCTGGAAGTTCACACTGCCGCCGAAGCCCGTGGGCGACGGGGCCATTTCGCGGTTTTTGAGATAGCTTTTGTACTCGAGGGGGTAATGTTTCCCCCACTCCGCCGGGTCGTAGACGCCCTCCGCGATGGCGACCCGCTTCACCCCATCGGCAGGCTGGAAGAGCCAGGCACGCCCGACCACAACCAGGACAAGAAGGATGACGACGGCGATTCCCGCAAGGCAGATTTTTTTACTCATGGAGCAGCCCCCTTATCGGCATTCCCTGACCATGAACCAGCCGGCGGTGACAGGCCAGGCAGTTTCCCGGCGGGTGCTGGATCATGAGGGTGTTTTCCACTGTGGTCCGGTGACAGCGAAGGCAGTTTCCCTCGGCAATTTCCCGGCCTTCAGCGGAAAGTTCAATCGCGGCCGGATAGTTCCTGAGGGTTTCGGAGACCAGATCCCGCAGGCCGGCCTTGGCTTTGTAGGCAAGTCGAACAACCCCATTCGAATCGGGCATGTGGCATTCGATGCAGGTGAAGGAGCTGTGCTGGGAACGCTTCCATTCCCGGTGGACGTCGCCCATGCTGTGGCAGCTGGCGCAGAATTGAGTCGTTCCCGCGGCGTGGTAAGCGCCCGCCGCCAAACAGGCAAGAAGGATTCCCGCCAGGATGGCGGCGGAAAGAAGGAAGATCGTTTTTTTGGAATTGCTCATCACCGTTGGATTCCTTTCCGGACGTCCAGGTTCCTGTTTCCTTGAATAAAAAAACGATACCTATAGTTTGTGTTACAGCTTTTTTATAACCTTTCACCTTCCCGAAATCAACAAAATATTCCCCAAATTTTCCCCCAACGGGGAAATTCACCGGTCAAAAGTTTATCTCTTGGACGAGAGCGCCGAGTTTTACCGGCCAAACTTCGAGGCCGCAGGAAGAAATTCAGGCCGACCGTTTATTCCGGCGGCTGGGCCGCCAGGGGAAGAATCTGACGGTCCCGCAGGCGGACATACCCTTCATGGGTGATCCGAAAATGGGGAATGGACGCCGTGGTCAGGGTGTCGAGCGTCAGGATCGGCTTCTCCCAAGGCACTCCGGCAGCGTGCAGGGCCTCCTCCAGCCTTCTCATCTGCCGGACCAGGACGCCCATGGGTTCCAGGGATCCGACGCCGCACACGGGCGCGGGATATTCCGCCACCACCGTTTCTCCAACAGCGAAGACGGCTCCGCCGCCGATTTCTTTCAGGCGTTCGATGACGGTGCGGATGGAGGTCATCTCGGCACCGACGCAGACCAGGTCCACCGTATCCCAGCACATCGTGGTCCCGCAGGCGCCCCGCTGCAGCCCGAACCCCTGGAGAAACCCCGTAAAGGATTCGCTTCCTCCGGTGCGATTCAGGGCCACCGCCAGCAGGACATCGGCCGCTTCTTCGGGATGGTCGAAATTGACGATTTTTTCGCGCGTCACCAAGCGGGTCACCAGTTCCATGGCGCGGAGCCGGCCTGTGCGCGGCGGTTCCTCCAGCCGGTAGCCGTCGATCCGGATTGTGGAAAAGAGGGCATCGGGATAGGTCACCTTCCTTGGCTCCGCCAGGAGGGTCCCGCCCTGGAAAACCGTCCGGCCGCCGATCAGGACTCTTTCGGGCGTGTACTCCGCAGGCGACGGAATCAGGACGACATCCGCCGCCTTCCCCGGCGAGAGGGAGCCCAGCAGAGAGTCGAGGCGGAAATGTTCTGCCACGTTGAGCGTGACCATCTGGTAGGCCCGGGCGGGGGAAATGCCGAGCTTCAGGGCCGAGCGCAGGGAAGCGTCCAGGTAGCCCTGCTCCAGAAGCCCTTCGGGATCAACGGAGTCGGTGCAGAGTGCCATCCTCCGGAAATCGAGGTCCTGCCGGAACAGCTCGGCAATCGCCGGCAATTCCTCCCGGATGGAGCCCTGCCGGATGAGGACCCAGTATCCCAGCCGCAATCGCTCCAGCGCTTCCGCCGCCGAAATGGGCTCATGATCGGAGGAAATGCCGAACCCCGTGTAAGCCTGAAGATTTCCGCCGGACGCCCCGGCGGTATGCCCTTCCACCCGCTTTCCCAGGAGGAGCGTTCGTGCGACCAGTTCCCGGACCCGTTCCCCCTGGCGGCCCTCCAGCAGCAGGTTGCTCCAGTAGACTTCCCCCAGCCCCAGGCATTCCGGCGCCTGGAGAAAGGGGAGACAGTCGGCGATCTCCGGGGCGGGGCTCTCCTGGGCAGGTGTCAGGGCGCAGAGGGGCGGAAAGGTGTAATAAAAGCGGAGCGGCTGGTTTGCCATCCCCCGGACAACGGGCTCGATCCCCAACAGGCCGAGGAAGGAGCCAAATTCAATCAGTTCCGTAACGACCGTGGTCGTCCCGCCGGGCAGGACACAGCGGATGAACTCTTCTATGCCCGCGCGGAGCAGGATGTGGGCATGGCCGTCGATCAGCCCCGGCAGGAGGGTCATCCCTTCGGCATCGATCACCTCCGTCCGGTCATCCCCGATGAAGTCGGCATCCGGCCCCGCATAAGCGATTCGCCCCTCGGCAATCCACAGGGAGTGCTGCGGGAGAAACTCACCGGTAAAGGCATTGAAAAGGGTCCCCCGCTGAATGACGGTGTCGGCAGGCGCCTTCCGCTGCGCGACTTCGCTCAATCTCTTGGACCGTGCCGTCTCTTCCGATACAGGATTCATTCCCTGCCCTCCCTTTCCACTTTAATTTTACCGGCGCGCTGATCCCCGAAGAAAAACGGCGTTCGCCGGCAGGATGCTTCTTGCTGGAATCTGCCGCGGAAAGCCCGGAAATCCGATTTCCACTCATCGTAATGAAATGTAGAAGAGGACCTTCCTTTTGTCAATCTCAATGTCCCTCCCCGCAAGGCCCCGCCAAAGTCTGCGAGTTAAGCATCCTATCAAGCGCTTGCAGCTTAAAGTGCAGTCAACGTTCTCATGCCGTTAATTCATGGGGGGATGGTCGTGAATGACTTGACCTTTTCCCTCCCCGATTCCCCCTGGCGCAAGGCTCCAGGAAATTATATTGCAAAGGGGGCAGCCCTGAGATACCTTTCCGGTCATGAAATCCGCCTTGTTCCGCTTTCTTCTGGCCGGTATGCTCTGCCTCCTGATTCCCGCTTCGGGATTCCTGGGATGCAGCGAAAGGGACCGCACCCCGCAGCCGGGCAGGAACTCCTCCGCCGCCACGCCGGCCTACGGCGACCTCCTGGTGGAGGGCTCCATCGGAGACGCCACCAACCTGATCCCCCTGCTCTCTTCCGACTCAACCTCCCATGAAATCGCGGCCCTGGTTTACAACGGCCTGGTCAAGTACGACAGAAACCTGCGGATTGTGGGCGACCTGGCAAGATCCTGGGAGATTTCCCCCGACGGCCTGGTCATTACCTTTCATCTCCGCCCCAACGTCCGCTGGCACGACGGCGTCCCCTTTACCGCCGAAGACTGCCTCTTTACCTACCGGCTCGCCATCGATCCCCGGACGCCAACCGCCTATGCCGGAGATTTCCTCAAGGTGAAAAATGCGGAGGCCCTTGACGCCCATACCTTCCGGGTCACCTACGACAAACCCTTCGCCCCCGCCCTGATGAGCTGGAGCGCCGCCATGATGCCGAAGCACCTCCTGGACGGGCAGGACATCACCCGGACGCCCCTTGCCCGGAGGCCGATCGGGACGGGGCCTTACCGGTTCAAGGAATGGGTGGCGGGGCAGAAGATCGTCCTGATTGCCAATCGGAACTATTTCGAGGGACGGCCCTTCATCGACGGCTACATCCTGCGCATCATCCCCGATACGGCGACGATGTTCCTGGAGCTGCGCGCCGGCGGCATCGACCGGATGGGCCTGACGCCGCTGCAATATTCGCGGCAGACGGAAAATCCCCTCTTCCGCCGCGACTACAATAAGTTCCGCTACCTCGCCTTTGCCTACACCTTTGTGGGCTACAACCTCAAAAATCCCCTCTTCGCCGACCGGCGGGTCCGCCAGGCCCTTGCTTTCGCCATCGACAGGGACGAGATCATCCAGGGGGTCCTGCTGGGTCTGGGGCAGCCTTCCACCGGCCCTTTCAAGCCGGGGACCTGGGCCTATAACCCGAAAGTTATGACGTTCCCTCACGATCCGGCAAGAGCCCGCGCCCTGCTGGCCGAAGCGGGCTGGCGGGACACCGACGGCGACGGCCTCCTGGACAGGGACGGCCGTCCTTTCACCTTCGAACTTTTGGTCAACCAGGGCAATGAGGTCCGGGGGAAGTGCGCCGAGATCATCCAGCGCCGCCTCGCCGAAATCGGCATTTCCGTCAAGATCCGGGTCGTGGAGTGGGCCGCCTTCGTCAACGATTTCATCAACAAGCGGCGCTTCGACGCCACCATCCTGGGCTGGACGATTCCCCTGGACCCCGATCTCTACGACGTCTGGCATTCCAGCAAAACCGGGCCCCAGGAATTGAATTTCACCTCCTTCAAAAATGGGGAGGTGGACCACCTCCTGGAACAGGGGCGGAACACCTTCAACGTGGAGGAGCGCAAAAAGTGTTATGACCGCATCCAGGAAGTCCTCGCCGAAGAGCAGCCTTACACGTTCCTCTTCGTACCCGACGCCCTGCCCATCATTCAGGCCCGCTTCCGGGGCATCGAACTGGCCCCCCTGGGCATCGGCCACAATTTCATCTGGTGGTATGTCCCCAAAGGAGAGCAGCGCTTCGTCATGACCCAATGACACGGGGCGCAAAACCGGAACCTTCGCCAAAGCAATCCTCTCTCCCGACGGGTATACGACGGAACCGGGATCCATCGGGATTCCACGACAGCGGCAAGGAAAGGAAGGAGGCGGCTCTCAGCCAACGGACGATCCGTGGAACCGCGTCGGCCCCCCGTTGCCGGCCCAATCCGCCCGTCATCGGCGGTGACAATCGAGGAACAACAAACAGGTCGCCTCAGAACTTGCCCGGCGGCTTTCCCCATTAATCCCCTTTATCCCCCCTGCATTTCAGACCTGGTCTGCCCCGGGCAATTTCCTCTCTCCAGTTTTATCCTGGTATTCAGTCCGTAATGAATCCGTATTAAATTTTCGTTCTATTGTGTATAAGAGATTCCCGTTAAATAATTTCTCACCCAAGGAGGATTCATGATGAAGAAAATCTTCAGCGCCGTTGTCGCCCTGAGCCTGACCGCCTTTTTGCTTTTCGCCACAGTGACCGTTGCGGCGGCAAAGCCGACGGGACCTTTTTACGTGGGCGTTTTCGGCGCCTTTGTGGTTCCGGAAGATCCGGAACTGGAAGGATGGGGGGAAGACCGCGACCTTGATTTCGATGACAGCTGGGCTCTCGGCGCCAAATTTGGTTATATCCTCCCTCAGCTTCCGTGGATGGCGGTCGAGTTGGAGTACACCTATCTGGCAGAGCAGGACTACGATGAGTCAATCTCCTATTACCGGGGGCAGGTTCGGGACAGCCTCGATGGCGATTTCAGCGCCCACAACGTGATGGCCAACTTCCTGTTCCGATATCCCCAGGGGAAGATCCATCCTTTCGCCGGATTCGGCCTCGGCGTCTCCAGGGGAAGCCTTAATCAGAATTTCAAGAGAAAAGTCAACGGGGAGACCTGGTTTTCATTCAACTCTGATGAAGACGACACGGCATTCGCCAGCCAGTTCATCGCAGGGGTGAATTTTGAACTGATCCCGAATCTTTCGCTGGATCTTCTCTACAAATATTTCTACTGCGAATACGAATTCGATGATGATGCCGAGCTTGAATCGGGAAATCATCTTTTCCAGTTGGGCATCAATTTCCATTTTTAGCAGCTGAGGCACCCTACCGAGAAGGGCATAAACGGGGGGTTCCATGAGGCCCCCCCGTCTCCCGGCGCGGTCGGGATTTTCTTCCCCCCCCCTCTTCGATCCGCTGAGACAAATTCCTCAGTGAGGGACATTTCCCCCCGGCGGATCTGTCGGCTCTCCGACCTGCTTCCCGCGCATCCCACGGCAGCCCACGTCAACTCCGCGCTGCCGCCTGCTTTCCTCCCTGAGCTGAAATTGCATCCAACCCTGCCGGAAAGGAAAGATGCGCTTCACGACGCCTCAGACAGCCCCAGCTCCAGTTTCAGGTCGGCAAGGGCCTTGATCTGGTCCCTCAACCGCGCCGCTTTCTCGAACTCCAGCGCCTTGGCCGCCTCTTTCATCTCCCCTTGCAGCTTCCGGATCGTCTTCTTCAGGTCCGCCCCGGACCTGAAGGTCAGCTGCTCTTCCGCAACGATGGGCGCCGAGGCGTAATCGGCCTCGTAGATGGAGCTCAGAATATTGTCAATGGATTTCCTGATGGATTCCGGGGTAATGGAATGTTCCCGGTTATATCGCTCCTGGAGGGCGCGGCGGCGGCCGGTCTCCTCCAGGCAGGCCCGAATGGAGCGGGTGATCCGATCGGCATACATGAGGACCTGTCCGCCCACGTTCCGTGCCGCCCGGCCGCTGGTCTGAATGAGGGAGCGCTCCGAGCGGAGAAACCCCTCCTTGTCTGCATCCAGAATCGCCACCAGCGATACTTCGGGGATGTCAAGACCCTCGCGCAGGAGATTGACGCCCACCAGAACGTCAAATTCCCCCAGCCTCAGGTCGCGGATGATGCTGACCCGCTCCAGGGTCTGAATATCGGAATGGAGGTACTTCACCTTCACCCCCAATCCCTCGTAATAGGTGGACAGATTCTCCGCCATCCGCTTGGTCAGGGTGGTCACCAGAACCCGCTCCTTCTTCTCCACGCGGCGGCGGATTTCGGCCAGGAGGTCATCCACCTGGCCGGCGACGGGGCGGACGATGATCTCCGGGTCCATCAACCCCGTGGGCCGGATGATCTGCTCCACCACCCGGCCACGGGCCTTGTTCAGTTCATGAGCGGCCGGCGTGGCCGAAATGTAGATCCGCTGCTGGGGAAACTTTTCGTATTCCTCAAACCTCAGGGGGCGGTTGTCCAGGGCCGAGGGGAGGCGGAAGCCGTACTTGACCAGCGTTTCCTTCCGGGACCGGTCGCCCCGGTACATCCCGATCAGTTGGGGGACCGTGGCGTGGCTCTCATCCAGGACGATGAGGGCATCCTTCGGCAGGTATTCCACCAGGGTGGGCGGTGGTTCGCCGGGCGCCCGACCGGTGAGATGGCGGGAATAATTCTCGATCCCCTGGCAGTACCCCATCTCTTCCATCATCTCGATGTCGAAGTTTGTCCGCTGCTCCAGGCGCTGGGTCTCCAGCAGTTTGTCTTCAGCGCGCAATTCCGCCAGCCGCCCTTCCAGTTCCTCCCGAATCGCCGCAATGGCCCGGTCCAGGTTGTCCCGGGTGGTCACGTAATGACTCCCCGGATAGACGGCAATCCGCTCCAGGAACTGGAGTTTCCGGCCCCGCAGGGGGTCCACGAAAGAGAGGGTCTCGATCTCGTCGCCAAAAAATTCCACCCGGATCGCCCGCTCCTCTTCATAGGGCGGGAAGATCTCCACCACCTCGCCCCTGACCCGGAACGTTCCCCGATGGAAGTCTACGTCGTTGCGCTCATACTGGATTTCCACGAGTCTCCTCAGGAGAGTTTCCCGGCTCATCTCCCTGCCCCTTTCCAGCTCGACGAGCAGGCCGGAATAGGCCTCGGGAGAACCCAGACCGTAAATGCAGGAGACGCTGGCCACGATGATCACGTCCCGCCGCTCCAGGAGGGAATGGGTCGCCGAATGGCGCAGCTTGTCGATATCTTCGTTGATCGAGGAATCCTTTTCGATGTAGGTGTCCGTACTGGGGAGGTAGGCCTCGGGCTGATAATAATCGTAATAGCTGACGAAGTATTCCACGGCATTGCCGGGGAACAGGCTCTTGAATTCCCCGTAGAGTTGGGCCGCCAGGGTCTTGTTGTGGGCGATGATCAGAGTGGGCCGCTGTACCGCCTCGATCACCTTGGCGACCGTAAAGGTCTTTCCCGAGCCGGTTACTCCCATGAGGACCTGATGAGGCAGGCTTTGCCGCACTCCCTCCGTCAGCTTCTCAATCGCCTGGGGTTGATCTCCCTGGGGTTCGAACTCCGTTTCGATGCAAAAGGGTTTCATGATGCAGATTCTCCAACAATTCCGAATACTCCTCTGATCGGAGCTCCTTTATACCATCCTTCCCAGGATATTCCCATGTCAATCTTTGTCCGGATCTTCCGTACCCTCCAGCCGGCAGAGCGCGGGTCGCGGAGGACCGTCCCTTTCCCGGCCGGAAACGGTCCGCAGGGCGCTCCCCCGGCAATTCCCCATTGACCCTTCCAGGGCATTTATGGGAAGATCAACCAGGAACGAGGGTGGAAGAAAAGGGGCAGAGGAAGGGGAATGACGATGGATCTGGACTCTCTATGCATCAATACGCTTCGGTTTCTCGCCGTCGATGCCATCCAGAAAGCCAACAGCGGGCACCCCGGCATGCCCCTGGGTGCTGCACCCATGGCCTACGTTCTTTGGACAAGATTTTTCCGCCATTCACCGGCCAATCCCGGCTGGTTCAACCGGGACCGCTTCATCCTGTCCGCCGGGCACGGTTCCATGCTCCTGTACGGCCTGCTTCATCTCACAGGCTACGACCTTCCCCTCGATGAGATTCGCAGCTTTCGCCAATGGGGCAGCCGAACGCCCGGTCATCCCGAACGCGGCGTTGTCCCGGGCGTGGAAGTGACGACCGGTCCGCTCGGACAGGGATTCGCCAACGGCGTCGGCCTGGCCGCCGCCGAAGCCCACCTGGCCTCGCGCTACAATCGGCCCGGCTTCGACCTCATCGATCACGACACTTATGCCCTGGTCAGCGACGGCGATCTCATGGAAGGGGTGGCCGCGGAAGCCGCTTCCCTCGCCGGGCACTGGAAACTCGGCAAGCTGATTTACCTCTATGACGACAACGGAATCACGCTGGGGGCGTCGACGGAACTCACCTTTACCGAAGATTGCCTGCAGCGCTTTGAGGCATACGGCTGGCACACGCAGGCCGTCCCGGACGGCAACGATCTGGCGGCCATCGAACAGGCCCTCCGCGTGGCCCGCGAGGAAAGGAGCAGGCCGTCGCTGATTGCGGTGCGGACGCACATCGGATACGGGTCGCCCGGCAAGCAGGACACCTTTGCCGTTCACGGCTCGCCCCTGGGCGAGGAGGAGGTGAAACGGACGAAGGAGAACCTGCACTGGCCCGTGGAACCGCTTTTTTATGTGCCGGAGGAAGCCAAGCGGCATTTCCGCCGGGCCCTCGAAGAAGGGGCCCGGGCAGAGTCGCAGTGGAAGGAAAGGATCGCCGCCTACGGGAAGCAATTCCCGGGACCTGCGCGGGAGCTGCAGCACCTTATCGACGGCATCCTGCCGGACGGCTGGAATGACGCCCTTCCCCCTTTTCCCGCAGAGAACCGGGGGCCGGCCACCCGCGCCGCCCTGGGGAAGATTATGAACGCCGCCGCTCCGGCACTTCCGGGACTGATCGGCGGCTCTGCCGATCTCAATCCCTCGACCCAGACAGAGCTCAAGGGCATGGGGAATTTCGAACACCCGGAAAAGGCGGCGGGCGACCTCCAGGGCGCCGCCGAAGGCGGCTGGAGCTACGCAGGCCGGAATCTTCATTTCGGCGTCCGGGAGCATGCCATGGGGGCCATTCTGAACGGCATGGCGGCCCACGGCGCCCTCCTCCCTTTCGGGGCAACCTTCCTGGTCTTCTCGGACTACCTGCGGCCGTCGATCCGCCTCGCCGCACTCATGGGAGTTCAGGTCCTCTATGCCTTCACCCATGACAGCATCGGTCTGGGCGAAGACGGTCCGACCCACCAGCCCGTGGAGCAGCTCGCCGCATTGCGGGCGATTCCGGGGCTGCTCGTGATCCGGCCCTGCGACGCCAACGAGACGATGGCCGCCTGGCGTGCCGCCGTTGAAACCCGCAACCGCCCCGCAGCGCTGGTCCTGACACGGCAGAATGTGCCCACGCTGGACAGGAGCCAGTTTGCCTCGGCGGAAGGCCTCCGCCGGGGGGCTTACATTCTGGTCGACCCCCCCGGATCGCACCCCGCATTAATCCTGATCGCCGGCGGCTCGGAAGTGGAGCTGATTGTTGCCGCCCGGCAGGAGCTGACAAAGCGCAACATCCCGGTCCGCCTGGTTTCCATGCCGTGCTGGGAACTCTTTGACGCCCAGCCCCGGGCCTACCGCGAGTCCGTCCTTCCCCCGCCGGTAACGGCAAGGATCGCCGTGGAAGCGGGTTCGGCCCAGGGATGGCATCGCTACGTCGGGGACCGGGGCATCGTGATGGCCATGGACCGCTTCGGCGCTTCCGCCCCAGGACCCGTTCTGATGGACGCGTATGGATTTACCGTGGAGGCCCTCTGCCGGCAGGCCCTGGAGCTGCTGTAACGGCAGAAGGCTCCTGAAGGGAAGGCGATCATGACTGCGTGACGCCAGGTGAAAGGGCTCTGAATTTTGCACACGGAAAGACCGCCGAGGGAACGCTTTGAAGGCGCCCCTATTCAAGGAAGGAGGAAGAAGATGACCGTCCCCCACGAGCCCCCGAGGGCCCCGCTCCTGAAAAGCCTTCCGGCATGGAAGGCGCTGGAAGCCCATTACCGGAAGATCCGCACGATCCATCTACGGTCCCTTTTCGCCGAGGACCCCCAACGGGGCCGGCGGCTGTCCGTGGAAGGCGCCGGGCTGTACCTCGACTATTCGAAGAATCGCATAACCGGAGAAACCCTTTCACTTCTCGTGCAGCTTGCCGGGGAATGCGGACTGCGGGAGCGCATCGAAGCCATGTTTTCGGGTGAAAAGATCAACCCCACGGAGAATCGGGCCGCTCTCCATGTGGCCCTGCGGGCTCGGAAAGACGAGCCGATTCTCGTCGACGGCGTCAATGTGGCCCCCGAGGTCCATGCCGTGATCGCCCGGATGGCCGCGTTCTGCGAACGGGTCCGCAGCGGCTCCTGGCGCGGATACACGGGGAAACCCATCCGGAACCTCATCAATATCGGCATCGGCGGTTCCGACCTGGGTCCCGTCATGGCTTACGAGGCGCTGAAGCACTACAGCCGGCGGGACCTGACCTTCCGCTTCATCTCCAACGTGGATGGGACGGACTTTGCCGAGGCGACCGGCGACCTCGACCCGGCGGAAACCCTATTCATCGTCTGCTCGAAGACCTTCACCACCCTCGAAACGATGACCAATGCCCATGCGGCCCGCGCCTGGAGTCTGCGGGCTCTCCACTCCGAAAAGGCCCTGCCCCGGCACTTTGTCGCCGTCTCGACGAACGCCGCAGCCGTGGAAGCCTTTGGAATCGACAGGGAGAACATGTTCGGCTTCTGGGACTGGGTCGGCGGCCGCTACTCCATGACGTCCGCCGTAGGCCTTTCCACCATGATGGCCATCGGCCCGGAAAACTTCTCCGCGCTGCTCTCCGGTTTCCGCGAACTCGACGGGCACTTCCGCACGGCCCCCTTCGAGAAGAACCTGCCGGTCCTCCTGGGGCTCCTCTCCGTCTGGTACGGCAACTTCTTCGGCGTCGAAACGGCCGCTGTGCTTCCTTACGATCAATACCTCAAGCGCTTCCCCGCCTACCTGCAGCAGTTGACCATGGAGAGCAACGGGAAGAGCGTGACGCTGGACGGTCTGCCCACGGATTACGATACGGGCGCCATTTTCTGGGGCGAGCCGGGCACGAATGGCCAGCACTCCTTTTATCAGCTCCTTCACCAGGGGACGAGGCTGGTTCCCTGCGACTTCATCGGCTTCTGCAGATCCCTGAATCCCCTGGGACGGCATCATGACCTGCTGATGGCCAACGTCTTCGCCCAGACGGAGGCCCTGGCCTTCGGCAGAACGGAGGCGGAAGTCAAAGCGGAGGGGACCCCGGAGAGCCTGGTGGCCCACCGGACCTTCGCGGGCAACCGCCCTTCGAACACCATCCTCGCCGAGGAGCTGACGCCGCAGACCCTGGGCAAGCTGGTGGCGCTCTATGAGCACAGCGTGTTCACTCAGGGGCTGATCTGGAACATCGATCCCTTCGATCAATGGGGCGTCGAACTGGGCAAAGCCCTGGCCGGGCGGATCGTTCCCGAACTGGAAAGCGGGGAGGAACCGCTGCTCGCCCACGACAGCTCCACCAACGAACTCATCCGGCAGTACCGCCGCCTCAGCCGGATCCAACGGCCAGAATCCCCTTGACTTCACAACCTTCGTCTTCATATACTCCGAGCCGGAAAAAATACTTCCCGTCGGAAAAAGGAGAAGAAATACAGATGGAAATGCAGGAATTCAAAGGGACGGCGGATTATATCGCCTCCGATGACCTCCGCCACAGCGTCAATGTCGCCGTGGCGCTGGGCCGGCCGTTGTTGATCAAGGGGGAACCGGGAACGGGAAAGACCATGCTGGCCCGAAGCATCGCCGAAGGCCTGGGACTCCGGCAGATTATCTGGAACATCAAATCGACCACCAAGGCCAGGGACGGCCTTTATCTCTACGATACGGTCCAGCGGCTTTATGACAGCCAGTTCGGGGACCGCGACGTCTCGGACATCGGCGCCTACATCCGCATGGGGAAACTGGGAGAAGCCTTTCTCTCGGAGGAGCCTCTGGTTCTCCTGATCGACGAGATCGACAAGGCGGACCTGGAATTTCCCAATGACCTGCTCTGGGAACTGGACATGATGAGCTTCTTCATCCCGGAAACGGGGGTCACCGTCGCGGCAAAACGGCGGCCGATCGTGATCATCACCAGCAATGCCGAGAAGGAGTTGCCCGATGCCTTTTTAAGGCGGTGCATCTTTCACTACATCTCCTTCCCCGACCCGGACCTGATGCGGAGCATCGTCCGGGTGCACCATCCCGAACTGGAAGACCGGCTGGTTCTTGAGGCGATGGAAACCTTCTATTGGATTCGCAGCCAAAACGGCCTCCAGAAAAAGCCGAGCACCAGCGAACTGCTGGACTGGGTGCAGGCCTTGGTCGTAGGCGGCATCCCCCTGGAAAAGATCCGGGAGGAGATCCCCCTGCTGGGCGTACTGATCAAAAAAAATCAGGACTTCGACCTGATTCTGAAAAGGCTCGCCGCCCGGGATTCGGCGAAACCCAAGCCGAAAGTCCAGGCCCTGTTCGGATGATGCTCCGTGTTCATTGATTTTTTTTACGAGCTGAAACGGGCGGGTGTCCCGGTCTCTCTGACGGAGTGGCTGACCCTGATGGAAGCCCTGAGCAGAGGGCTGGCGTCTTCCAGTCTGAGCGGGTTTTATCTTCTGGGCCGGACCGTACTGGTGAAGAGCGAAGCCCATTTTGACAGCTACGACCTGGCCTTCCAAAACTACTTCCAGGGCGTCCAATCCCCCGAGCGCCTCCTTGAACAGGCGCTGGAAGAGTTTTCCGGCGGGCTGCTCCCCCAGGGAATGTCTCCCGGGGAACTGGCGGAACTCCAGGGTCTGGAGGTGCACACCCTGCGGCTCGAAGGGGAGGAAAAGTCGAAAAACCCGGGTGGGCCGCGACCGGGGGGGGCCCGGTGGATGGGAAGGGACGGCAGGTCACGGCTGGGCAGCGGCGGCTTCAACGCGAAGGGCGGCGTGCGCATCGGCGGCGCCCCTGGCAATCGCTCGGCGGTCAAGGTGGCGGCCGAACGGAAATACCGGGGATACCGCAGCGACGTTGTCCTCGGGACACGGAAGTTCGAAACAGCCTTGCGGATTCTCCGCCAGTTGACGAATCATCACGAAGGCCCCAGGGACGAACTGGACCTGGAGGGCACGGTGGACGCGACCTGCCGGAACGCGGGAAGACTGAAGCTCGTCTGGGACCGTCCGCGCAAAAACAACCTGAAAATCGTGGTGGTGATGGATTCGGGGGGCTCCATGGACTCCTACATCGAGCTCTGCAGCCGGCTCTTCAGCTCCCTCAAACGCTCGGCGCACTTGAAAGACCTTAAGTTCTACTATTTTCATAACTGCGTTTATGAGAATCTCTATGTGAAGCCGGCCTGCATCTGGGAAAATGCGATCCGAACCGCCGATTTTCTGCACAACCTCGATCCGGAATACCGGCTGATCGTCGTCGGCGACGCCAGCATGTCCCCGGGGGAACTGACCATGGAAAACGGGGCCATCGACTGGGACCACCGGAACGATGAGTCGGGGATGGTCTGGCTGGCGCGCCTGTTCCGGCATTTCCGGCACGCCGTCTGGCTCAACCCGATCCCCGTTTCCGGCTGGGATGAGCGCTGGAACTATCGCGCCCATTCCATCAACATGATCCGGGAAATATTCCCCATGTTCGAGCTGACGGAACAGGGCCTGGTTCAGGCCGTCAAAAAACTCAAGGACCGCCGTTAAGGAACGGCCCGATCCAGGGGAAAAGGGGTGGAGAAAAGAAGAGAATCTTCCGGAGCGTCCTGCCTGATCCTGCGCTTCCGCTCTCGGACGCCTGGTGAAACGTCGGTTGGGACGGTAGCGAAGGGAACGCGGCAGTGAAAGACACCTCCCTCCCCCGGCATTTCCGATCTCAGGGACTGGGGGAGGGATAAGGAAAAATTCAAAGGGGAGGAGATGTCTGGACGGCCGGTCGGGAAGAAGCCGGCCAGGACTCGACTCACGGAATATATGAGGTCGCAATGGATTTTGACAAGGAAAAAAGCATCTCGCCGGGATATCTCTCCCGCAACCAGACGGACCACCTGAAGTATCTCCACTGGAATTTTGCCATCTTCGAGAATGAAGAGGACGAAAAAATACGGGAGACGAATCTCCTCTGCACCGTCTGCGGCCATCCCGTCACCAAGATCCGGGAGCAGATCAAGGTCCGGGGCCGGCACGATTACGGCTTCACCAACCTGGGGTACCCAGTCGTTCTGGGCTGTTTCCGCAACGCCCCGGGCTGCATCGACTGGGGAAGGGTTTCCCACGGATATTCGTGGTTCCGCGGCTATGCCTGGCAGATTCAGCTCTGCGGACACTGCGGCTCTCAATTGGGATGGAAATACCTCTCCGAGCAGGACACCTTCTACGCCCTCGTCTTCAAGATGCTGCGGGAAGAGGAGGAGAAGGATCAAGACGGCAAGGATGGAGAGAAGCCTGACGGAGAGAGGTAAGCCCCGGCGGGCAGGTTCGTCCCGCGCCAGGGGGGAGAGGAGGCTGCCCCGCAGCCCCCAGCAGAAAGGATTCCCCATTTAACCGCACGTTCCCCGGAAAGGAGGGCCGAAACATGTCAGAAAAGCCGGTCGTCGTCGATTTCCACATGCACCCCATTTCCTACAAAGCCTTTCAACCCTCGGCTCTGGGATGGATCCAGACCATCATCAGCCAGCGGTGCGATTTTGAAGAATTCCGCGCGAAATACAGCGATCCGGGAGCTTTTGTCCAGCTGCTCAAGGACAGCGGCATCGACTACGCCGTGGTCATGGCGGAGTTGTGCCCCATTACGACGGGAATCTGCACCAATGAATACGTGGCCGAATTCTGCCAGGGAAGGCCGGAGCTGATTCCCTTTGCCAGCATCAATCCCGCCACGGATCTCGCCCCGGCTGACAAGCTGGAAGACCTAGTTTCCCGCCTCGGGTTCCGGGGGCTCAAACTCTACCCCACCTATCAGCATTTCTACCCCAATGACGCGAAGCTTTACCCCCTCTATGCCGTTGCCCAGGCGCGGGGAATCCCCATTATGCTCCATACGGGCAGTTCCGTTTTTGAAGGCGCCCGGCTGAAATACGGGGATCCCCTCTTCCTGGACGATGTCGCCGTGGATTTCCCCCGCCTGAAGCTGCTGCTGGTCCATGGCGGCCGGGGATTCTGGTACGACCGGGCGTACTTCCTGGCCAAGATGCACCCCAATGTCTTCCTGGAAATCGCCGGGCTGCCCCCCCACAACCTGCTGAAATACTTTCCGGAGTTGGGCAGGATCGCCCACAAGGTCGTTTACGGCTCGGACTGGCCGGGCGTGGCCGATCTCGGGCAGAATCTGGAGGCCGTCCGCCGCCTTCCCCTGGCGCCGGAACAGTTGGAACTGATCCTGGGCGGAAACGCCCTGCGCCTCCTCAACCTGCCGGCGAGCGGTTCTCCTTCCGCCGGGTGAAGAATTTCTCGATCTCCACGGCAATAAAGATCAGCGACGACAGGGCGAGCGTGAAGAACAATTCCTGCGGGGTCAAAGGCGTCGTTTTGAAGATGGGGTTCAGAACAGGCACATAGATTGTCGCCAGCTGCAGCAGAAAGGTCAGGACGACGGCGCCGAGAATGTAGCGGTTGGAGAGCAGCCCGATTTTGAAGAGCGACTCTTTTTCCGAGCGGATAGCCAGGACATGACCGAGCTGGGTCAGACAGAGCAGCGTGAAGACCATGGTCTGCCAGTGCGTATTTTCCGCTCGCAGCGACCAGAACTGAACGAACAGGGCGATTCCTGCCATCAGGAGGCCGACCCAGATGGCATGCAGTCCCAGGTTTCCGGCAAAGAGGCTCTCCCCGGGATTGCGGGGAGGTCGCTTCATGACGTCTCCTTCCGCCGGTTCGACGGAAAGGGCCAGTGCGGGAAGACCATCGGTGACGAGATTGATCCAGAGGATGTGAATCGGCAGTAGAGGGACCGGCAGGCCCAGCACCGGGGCAAGGAAGAGGGTCCAGATCTCGCCGGAGTTGGTCGTCAGCAGGTATCGGATGAATTTTCTAATGTTGTCATAGATCTTCCGTCCTTCTTTCACGGCGTTGACGATAGAGGCGAAGTTGTCATCCAGCAGGATCATGGCGGCCGCCTCCTTGGAGACATCCGTTCCCGTAATCCCCATGGCAATGCCGATATCCGCCCGCTTCAGCGCCGGGGCGTCGTTAACCCCGTCGCCCGTCATGGCGACGTACTGCCCCCTGTCCTGCAGCGCCTGGACGATCTTCAGCTTCTGCTCCGGGGCCACCCGGGCATAGACGCGGATGTGCTCGACGCGGTCCTCGAACTCCGCCAGGGAAAGTTTTTCCAGTTCCAGACCGGTCATCACCGCCTCACCGTCATCCTCGATGATCCCGATTTTTCCGGCGATCGCCCGGGCCGTGGCGGGGTGATCGCCGGTGATCATGACCGTCCGAATGCCGGCACTCCGGCACAGGGAAACCGCCTCCGCGGCCTCTTGGCGGGGCGGATCGATCATGCCGACCAGACCGATCATCGTCATATCCCGTTCGACCTTTTCCGGCAACAGGTCATCGGGGATGCGCTCCCATCTCCTCATGGCGAAGCCCAGCACCCTCAGGCCTTCGGCGGCCATCGATTCGTTTAGTTCTTTCATTTCCCCGGAAGCCATGGCGATTTGTCCCGATGGCATCATCACGTCAATTGATTTTTCCGCGAGAACATCGACGGCGCCCTTGGTGAAGGAAACAAAGCCCCCCTTCCATTCGTGAAAGGTCGTCATGCACTTTCTTTCGGAGTCAAAAGGGAGTTCCGCCACGCGCCGATGCGTTTTTTCCAGAACTGCCTTATCAAACCCGCACTTGCTCGCGATGCCGAACAAAGCGGTTTCCGTCGGATCGCCTAGAAGTTCGCCCCCGTTTCCCTCCTGGGCGTCATTGCTCAGGGCCAGGGCTGCCATAAAGACGGAACCGGTGTCGTCTTCCCCTTGTCCGGCGGCAAAGTCTCCCGCAGAAATCAGGCGGCCATTGAAGAACAATTCCTCCACGGTCATCCGGTTTTCGGTCAGGGTGCCCGTCTTATCGGAGCAGATGTAGGTCACCGAACCCAGGGTTTCGACGGCGGGAAGTTTGCGGATCAGGGCCTTCAGGCGGACCAGTTTCTTCGCCCCGAGGGCCAGGGAAATCGTGATGACGGCGGGTAGCGCCTCCGGTATGGCGGCGACGGCCAGGGAAATGGCCGTCAAAAACATCAGCAGCGGGGGTTCTCCCCGCAAAAGACCGATTCCCAGCACCACCGCGCAGATGACGAGCACGGCGACGGCGAGTTTCCTGCCGAAGGTCGCCAACCTCTTCTGGAGGGGCGTCTTCACCTCTTCCGCATCCTGAAGCAGGGAGGCGATCTTGCCGAACTCCGTGCTCATGCCTGTTTCCGCCACAATCCCCGCCCCCCGGCCATAGGTCACGAACGTCCCTTTATAGGCCATGTTTTTCCTGTCTCCCAGGGGAATCTCTTTTTCCGGCAGGGCTTCGGCGCTTTTTTCCACCGGCGCCGATTCGCCGGTGAGGGCGGCCTCATCGACTTTCAGATACGCCGCATCCGTAAGCCGCAGATCGGCCGGCACGATTCTTCCCGCCTCCAGGACCACCATATCGCCCGGAACCAGTTCCGAAGCGGGCACGGTGTCCGGCTGGCCGTCCCGGAGGATCGTCGCCGTGGGCGCCGCCATTCTCTTCAGGGCTTCCATGGCCTTTTCCGCTCGATATTCCTGGATGAAGCCGATCACGGCATTGCCGATCACAATGACAACGATCGCAACCGTATCCGTTACTTCCCCGATAAACCCGGAGATCACAGCCGCGGCGATCAGGACCAGAATCATGAAATCGAGGAACTGGTCGAGAAACATGCGGAAGGGGGATTTCTTTTTTTTCTCGCTCAGTTCGTTCGGCCCGAACTGTTTCAGCCGTACGGCGGCGTCCCCGGCAGAAAGCCCCCGGGACGACGACTTCAGCTCAGCGAAAACGCTCTCCACCTCCATCCCGTGCCAGTTCATCTGTTTCTCCTTCATCGCTCTCTCTCCGCTTCGTAGTCCAGGCCCATCGCCCGCTTCAGGCTGGCCAGTTGAACCTGGTAAGCGCTCAGCGCCTGGGTGGAATCGGAGTTCGCCCGGGTCAGCAGCGTCTGGGCGTCAATGACGTCCGTCGCTGTGGCAACCTGCTCCCGGTATCTTTCCACGGTGATCCGGTAATTCTCTTCCGCCTGGATCCCGGCCTTCCGGGTCACGAAAATCTGTTTTTCCGCCTCCCGGAGGAGCAGCCAGGCATTTTTCACTTCCAGGGAAATGGAATCGCAGATGTTGTCCAGGGCGTCGCTCACCTGCCGTTCCCGGCCGAGGCTGGCGTCCACCCGGTTCCTGGTTTTTCCCCATTCCCAGAAGGTCCAGTTGGCCATGGCCATGACATACCAGCTCTCCGAATCCTTGTAAGGCGTGCCGGACACCCCCGGTTCGTCGCCATATTTCGAATAGTTTCCCACGAAATTGATCGCGGGGTAATACTCGCTCCTGGCCAGTTGCACGGACTTCCGGGCCTGCTCGACCCGGAACGACTGCGACTTGATCTCCGACCGGTTCTCCATGGCCGTTTTCAGGCACTCGTTGAAGTCCTTGTCGTAGGGCTTATAGTTCAGGATATCCTCCACAGCAACGGGCGAGTCCATCGGCCGCCTCAGGAGGGTGTTGAATTTCGCTTTCGCCAGTTCGACGCCGTTTTCCGCCCGGAGCACCGCCTGGCGGCCATTGGCCAGTTCGACTTCGGCAAAAAGGAGGTCATTGCGTGGGACCATTCCCACCTCGTAAAAGTGCCTGGTTATTTCCCGATGGGCGGTGAGGCGTTCCAGGGACGAGAGCGCCACCTCCCGGAGTTTTTCCGCGTTGACGATAGTCAGGTAGGCGGTCTGGACTTGAAGAATCAGGTCCTGCCTGGCGGTCTGCTCTTCCTGGCGCGCCGCCTCCAGGCCGATCCGGTTGAACTGGTAGTTGGCCAGGATGCCTCCGCCGGCAAAGAGGGGCTGACGGACTTCAACCGCCCAGTTGTAGTTGTCCTTGGTCCCGGCCTGTGTCGCCAGCGGCGTCCGGCCGAGCTGGACAACGACCGGGAGGGTGAACTCCGGAACCTGGTCCAGGCGCTGATAACTGTAGGAGGTGCTGAATTTGGGGAGGAAGGCGGTCAGCGCTTCCTTTCGCTGCGCTTCGGCCACCTGTACGCCCACTTTTGCGGAATGGAGGGTCACGCTTTTTTTCAGGGCCTCTTCGATGCTCTCCTTCAGACTGATGGTCTGCAACTCCCCACCGGAACCGGCAGGCGGCCAGGCCGCACCGGTCAGCAGCAGCCCGAGGAACATCACCAGGATCCGTTTCAGCCCTATCCTCCCCTTCATACCCGATCCTCCCGCAAAGGAATCTCCTGTTGGAATCACTTCCAGTCAAGATGAAGGCAATGTTTTTCCTTGTCAACCAAAAACAGCGACCCCTCGCCGGGATTTAAGTCTTGACAAGTCTTAGCCTCTATGATTAATGGCATTGCTCACTTATCTACGAACGGGGATGAATCGATGAAACTAACACTGAGAAATACGAGCAACCTGAAAAGAAAAAGGACCCATGGGTTTCGCGCCCGGATGGCCACTCGGGGTGGGCGGCTGGTTTTAAGCCGAAGAAGAGCCAAGGGCAGGAAGCGCCTCACGGTTTAATCCCTGCAGCAGGGAAAATTCGCCTGCGGGCGCCCTGAGCAGCACCGGTCGGCGGCGGATGAAGAAACAGACCCTGAAAAAGAGTGAGCGGATCAGGAAGCGGAAAAGCTATCTCCAGATCTATTCGCATGGGAAGCGGAGTTTTTCAAAACACTTCACGATCATCGTTTCCGAAAGCGGTCTGGACGCTTCCAGGCTCGGCATCACCGCAACCAAGAAGTTCGGCAATGCCGTCAAGAGGAACAGGATCAAGCGTCTGATTCGAGAATTTTTCAGACTGAATAAGGACAGGCTTAAAGCATCTCAGGATATCGTTATCATCGCTAAGGGCAATACATCGTCAATGAAATATGCTGACGTCTGCCGAGAGCTGGGTGTATTGCTTAAAAAAGAACCTCAGAATATTCCTCAAGAATGACCAGTGAATTTGTTGCGAAGATCTTTATTCTCCTTATCCGTCTTTATCAGATATTGATATCCCCCCTTTTTGCCCCCTGTTGCCGTTTTTATCCTTCCTGTTCCGAGTACGCCTTGACCGCGCTCAGGAAATATGGCCCCTGGAAAGGCTCCCGGCTCACCCTGATCCGAATGCTCAAATGCCACCCTTTTCATCCCGGCGGCTTCGATCCGGTGCGTTAGCATGCCACGGGTTGAAGTCCACAATGTGCAAGACCGAAATCAATGGAGGTAATTAATGGACAAAAAGGCGATATTGGCCCTCGTCCTTTCGGCGGCGGTGCTCTTGGTTTACCAGTTGTTTTTCTACAAATCCGCCCCGCCCGTCAAACCGCCTTCCCAGGATAAAGGTTCCTCCTCCGTGGAAATTCCCAAAGCACCGGGCGCTCCGCAGACCTCTGCGGCCGCACCTTCCGCTTCGGGCGCCGTCTCCTCCCTGGAGGCGGAAGCCGCGCCCTTGGCGGGCAGCGGGAAGGAGGAGGGAATCTCCGTCGAAACGCCCCTGTATTCCGCCATCTTCAGCACCAAAGGGGGGGCGTTGAAGTCCTTCAAATTGAAGAATTATCGCGATTCGCTGGCGCCCGGTTCCAAGTTGATCGAACTGGTCGAAGTCCGGGAGAACATGCCCTATCCCCTTAGCCTCTCCTTTCCCGCTTCCAGCGTCGACGTATCTCCCTCCGCTCTTTTCCAGGCCGACGCAACAGCTCTCAATCTGACTTCAGCCAGGGAGTCCCGCCGGTTGACCTTTTCCCAGACCTGGCCCGGGAAGATCCGGATTGAAAAGATCTACACCTTCACCCCGGGAAAATACACCATCGAACTGGAAATCCGGACTTACAATCTCGCCCAGGTCCCTCTGAGCCAGGATATCGCCCTGCTCTGGAACCAGTACGTGAATCCGCAAACCAAGGAAGACAGCTACGGCCACACCGGCCCGGTATCCTATATCGGCAAAAGCGTGGAACGGGAAAAGGTCTCCAAGATGGAGGCCCAGAAATCCCTGGGAACCGATGTCTCCTGGGGCGGATTCGAAAGCAAATATTTCCTGGCTGCGATGATTCCCCAGCATCCGTCCTTAACCAGCCTGACCCTTTCCAAGAATGCCGACAGTCTGGTTTCGATCAGCCTGAGAGGTCCCAAAAACATCATTCCCCCGGGTCAGGCCGGGTACTTCGGCTATAAGCTCTTCCTGGGGCCCAAGGATTACAACATTCTCCAGGCGGCAGGAATCGGCCTGGAGAATGCCATCGACTTCGGTTCGTGGCTGAAGTGGCTGGCCATGCCTCTGCTGCTGAGCCTGAAATTCCTGTACACCTACGTTCACAATTACGGGATTGCCATTATTATTCTCACCGTCCTGATCAAGCTCATCTTCTGGCCGCTGGGCAACAAGAGCTACAAGTCCATGAAGGAAATGCAGAAGCTGCAGCCGAAGATGCTGGAACTGAGAGAGAAATACAAGGATGACAAGGCGAGGCTCAGCCAGGAGACCATGGCGCTGTACAAGGCCTACAAGGTCAATCCCATGGGCGGGTGTCTGCCCATGATCATCCAGATTCCCGTATTTTTCGGCCTCTACAAGGCTCTCCTTTACGCCATCGAACTGCGCCATGCGCCCTTCTTCTGGTGGATCAAGGATCTGTCCGAAAAAGATCCCTATTACATTACCCCGTTGATCATGGGGGCCACGATGTTTATTCAGCAGAAAATGACACCGGTGTCAGGCGACCCCACCCAGGCAAAAATCATGCTCTGGATGCCGGTTATCTTCACTTTCATGTTCCTGAATTTCCCTTCCGGACTCGTCATTTACTGGTTGTTCAACAATCTCATCAGTATCGGGCAGCAGTACTACATCAACCAACGAGCATGAGAGAACTTAGGTGTGGAAATGAATGCCATTGAAATTGAAGCCAAAAACATCGATGAAGCGATTGGGAAAGCCTGCCGGGAATTCAATGTGCCCCGAGAAAAACTGAATATTGAAATCATCTCCGAAGGCTCCGCAGGATTTCTGGGGCTGGGATCGAAAAAAGCGAAGATCAGGGCCAGCATTCTATCCTTAGGCATTGACCTGGAGGAAACCGTTGAGCTTCCCCGGAAAGAAAAAGTGAGCTCTCTGCCTCAGGCTCCCCCAAGAAAGGAAATTCCCGCCGCCGTGGTCAAAGCGGTTCCGGAACAAGCTCCTCCGCCCGCGCCTGTACCCAAAGCTGCCGCACCGACCGCGCCTGTCCAGGCCGTGATCTCCCCACAGGCGGCGGAAATTCCCCGTGAAGCAGCGGAAGCGACGCCCCTTGCCCAGCGGGCCAAAACGCTTCTGGAAGGGATTCTGACCAGGATGGGGCTGGAATTTCCGATTTCCGTCTGCGAAACGGCCGACGCGATTCTTCTGACCATCGAGGGCGATGGGGGGGGATTGCTCATCGGCAAGCGGGGACAAAATCTCGATGCCATCCAGTATATCGTCAGCAAGGCGGTCACAAAGACACCGGACGAGCGGAAAGTGATCATCATCGACACCGAGTCCTATCGCAAACGGCGCGAGGAGTCCTTGAACAGCCTGGCCAGAGAACTGGCGGACAAGGTTAAAAAGACGAGGAAGCCGGTCACGGTGGGTCACATGAACGCCCATGACCGCCGAATCATCCACCTGGCACTTCAGAATGACGACGCCATCGTCACCCGGAGCCGAGGTGAGGGCGAGTACAGGAAGATCCTGATCCTGCCGGCGCGGAATTCAGCCCGAGAGCCGCGCCCGTAACAGGGAGCCGCCTCTTCAAGCGCAGATCCGCAATGCTCAACGATACCATTGCCGCCATTGCCACGCCCGCCGGTACCGGCGGCATCGGGATCGTCCGGATCAGCGGGCCCGAAGCGGAAAGAATCCTGCACCGCCTTTTTCGATCCTCCCATTCCCCGACCCGGCTCAAACCCCGCCGCCTCTACCACGGAGATTTCCTGAACCCGGAAACGGGCGAGGCCCTCGACGAAGTCCTGGCCTGCCTGATGAAGGCCCCCCGGTCCTACACGGGAGAAGATACCGTCGAAATTGACTGCCATGGCGGCATCCTCGTCGTTGAATCCATCCTTCAGGCCGTCCTCGCCGCCGGCGCCCGCCTCGCCGAACCCGGGGAATTTACCCGGCGTGCTTTCCTCAACAACCGGATCGACCTTTCCCAGGCGGAAGCCGTCGGCGACCTCATTTCGGCCCGAACCGCCAGGGGCCTGAATTCGGCCCTCACCCAGTTGAAGGGCCGGTTGAAGGAAAAAATCGACTCCCTTCGCAACGGGCTGCTCGAGGTGCTGGTCCTGCTGGAATCCTCCATCGATTTCAGCGAGGACGTGGAATTTTCCTCAAATACCGAAATTCTCAACCGAATGGAGATGCTTTCGGCAGACCTATCCCGCCTCCTGCAGACGTACCAGGAGGGAAAGTTAATCCGCCGCGGCGCCACCGTCGTGATCGCCGGCAGGCCCAATACGGGGAAATCCAGTCTGCTGAACAGCCTGCTGGAGGAAAAGAGGGCCATCGTCACCCCGTTGCCGGGGACAACCCGCGATTTTCTGGAGGAGGCAGTCAACATCCGGGGAATTCCCCTTCGCCTGGTGGATACGGCCGGTATTCATCCCACAGAAGATCTCATTGAACAGGAAGGCATTCGGATGGTCTGGGAAAAACTGGCCACTGCCGACGGCGTCCTCCTCCTTCTCGACGGCAGCCGGCACCTGACGGAGGAAGACCGCAATCTCCTGAGCAGCCTTCAGGGCCATAAGATCCTGCCCGTCATCAACAAGACCGACCTGGAGCACCGGCTGCAAGAGGGGGAGCTTGCCGCCTGCCTTCCCGGAATTTCGCCCCTGTGGATCTCCGCGAAATTCGGTGAAGGCCTGGAAGCCCTGAAGGAAAGCCTGTACCGCCTGGTTGTTGAAAAGGCCGGAGAAGCCGAAGGGGAGGTGATGATCAGCACCCTGCGGCACAAAACGGCGCTGGAGCGGACCCGAAAATTGGTCTCTCAGGCAACGGCCGGCCTTAAGGAGGGCTTGTCCCAGGAATTCGCCGCCCTGGATATCCGGGAAGCCCTGGATGCCCTGGGGGAAATAGCGGGAAAGACCGTTACGGAAGACGTTCTGGACCGGATTTTTTCGTCCTTCTGCATCGGGAAATAAAAGGCCCTTTCCGCCGCTCCCCACCGAAGCACCCTCCGATTTTTAAAGGAAAAAGCGGGGCGGGAAATTCTTCTCTTCACAATCCCTCGATGCCCTCCAGAAACGCCCGGACGTTCCGGCCCAGCACCCGGTGATTGTACCCTCCCTCGAGAACGGCGAAGGATCCGCAGGAATTCTTCCGGCAGGCCTCATGAACCAGATGCCCGATGGTTTTGTAGTCCGCCGTTGTCAGCAACCCGCCCCAATCCTCTTCATGATTGTCGAATCCAGCGGAGACGCCGATGATGTCGAAAGAGGCCGACGACAGGTTCCGTTCAATGTTCCGGAGATATTCATTGCGGTCGTTCGAGGAAGGATTGTAAAGGGTTGCGTAACCCTTTGGCTCCAGAATGTTCACCGTTCCATCCCCGAAGTGAAGGTCGAAATCCAGGACGAAGGCCCTGGCGATCCGCCCGTCCCTTTTCAATTTGTCCAGGGCGATGGCCAGATTGTTAAAATAGCAGAATCCCCAGGCACTGCCGGCGGAGGCATGATGGCCCGGCGGACGGATCAAGGCGAAGCAGGGTTCATTCATTCCGATCTGAGCTGCCTGGATGGCTCCACCGGCGGCAAGGGCGGCAATTTCATAAAGGCCTTCCCTTTCAACGAGCGCCACGTGGGACTCGGTATGAACGGCGGCAATGTCCGCCTGCCTTGCCGGCTGGGTCTTGACAAACTCGACCCGGTCGGAAATGGCCTTTACGATCGCCTCCATCCGCCCCGGAGCGGCTGCCGGATCCGTGGTATACGATTGACAAAAATCATCATGATAAACGGCTTTCATGATTCCGTCACCTCCCCTGCCCAGAAGCCCGCGGGCTGAATTTCAGATTCTTCAGAACCTCCACCGTGCTGGGGGTCAATTCAAGGGCTTCCAATTCTTCCGGCAGCAGCCAGCGGGCTTCCAGGGCATCATCAGCGGCTTTCAACTCGCCCCGGACATAATCGGCCAGCAGATCCACGATGACGTAATGGAAGCGAATTCTGCCTTCCTGGTCTCTCTCGAAATAGTCAAAGGCATGGATGGGTTCTTTCACCTGCACTTCAATGCCCGTCTCTTCCCGGATTTCCCGCCGTGCCCCTTCCTTCAAGGTTTCGCCCAGCTCCAGGGAGCCTCCCGGAATGGCCCACAATCCTTTATTCGGCGCAGCGGCCCGCTTTACCAGGAGGACCCTTCCCTCTTTCATCACGATGGCGCCGACGCCCACCCGGGGGCAGTCCGGATATTCGCGCTTAGACATGGGCTCCCTCGCCTTCAGAAATCACCTGTGCCTCCTCCCCCGGGAACCGGCTCCGGAATTTCCCCGGCCCTCTTCCCCCAGGGCTCCGAGCCTCCGCCCTCGGGAAAGAGGGCCGGCTGCAATCCACTACGCTGAAATTACCATAGAACCTCAATCGTTACAATGATGTTCTTGCCATGCTCCAAAAGTGCAGGGACCGGAAAGACCTCTCATCCTGAGCCCGAGGAGCTTTTCAGTGAATATCCCCTGCCAAATAAGGATTTCCCTGATTGGAATGTCGCGGCGAGTGTTATAGCGAATAACAATGAAGTTCTACAACCCACAGGAACGGACTATTTGAGGAGACTGCAGAGGAAACGAGGCCGAGGGAATGGAATCATGTGATTTCAGACAAGGAGAAGAAGAAATGTCTGTTCATGTCCTGCTTGCCGACGATCACAAAATCGTGCGCGACGGGCTGCGCACACTTCTTGAGACACAGGGCAGCATGAGCGTTGTCGCAGAGGCGGAAAACGGGCTAAAAACCATCCAGTTGGCAGGGGAGCTGCAGCCCCATGTCATCATCATGGACATTTCGATGCCGGGTGTCAACGGCATCGACGCCACGCGGAAGATTACCTCCGACCTCCCGGGCACCAAAGTCATCGCCCTTTCCATGCACGCCGATCGTCACATCATCATCGGCATGCTGGAAGCGGGGGCTTCAGGGTACCTGTTAAAGGACTGCGCCTTTGAAGAACTGGTCACCGCGATCCAAACCGTGCTGTCCGATCACACCTATCTGAGCCCCACCATCGCCGACATCCTGGTCAGGAATTACGTCCGCAAACCCCCGGGAATTTCCGAGGCTGCCCCCTCGGCGCTGACCCCGCGGGAGAAAGAACTGCTGCAGCTTCTCGCAGAAGGGAAGACAGCGAAACAGATCGCCACCGCCCTGGGCATCAGCATCAAAACGGTGGAAACTCACCGCCGGAACATCACCCAGAAACTGGGGACCGGCAGCGTGGCGGATTTGATTAAATATGCCATTCGCGAGGGTCTGACCTCCATCGGCGCCTGAAAAGCGCCGGGAAGACACGTTCCGCGGATAGAAACGGAAAGCGTCTTCCCATCCCCCCTTCCCTTCAAGGTGTCAGCCGCTGTTTGACCGCCTCAAGGATCCGGGGCATAATCTCGCCGGCCGGCCCCTGAAGGAGAAGATCCGCTTCGGAATCATAGGGCGTCTCTTCCCGGTTGATGATGACCAGCCCGGCGCCGACGTCTTTGGCATACCTGGGCATATAAGCCGCCGGATAGACCACCAGCGAAGAGCCGATCACCAGCATCAGATCGCAGCTATACGCCTCATACGTCGCCTCCTGCAGGACATCCTCCGGAAGGGCTTCACCGAAAAAGACCACATCCGGCTTCATCAGCCCCCGGCATTTCCCGCAGAAGGGAAATCCCTCCAACTCCTGCAGCGCGGTCCGGCGGAGCATATCCGGGACGGCCACCCGGTCACCGCAGCTCAGGCATTTCAGCCAGCGCATATTGCCGTGGAGCTCATGCACCCTTTCCGGCGCATTGCCCGCTTTCTGGTGCAGATTGTCGATGTTCTGCGTAATGACGCAGCGGAGCTTTCCCAATCGCTCCAGTTCGGCCACCGCCAGGTGAGCCCGGTTGGGTTGCGCGTCGGCAAAGGCCCCTCCTTCGATGAGGATCTTCCACTGTTTTCGTCGCGTTTTCGCACTGTGGAGAAATTTGCCGATCGTGAAGTCATCGGGATCAAACCGGTCCCAAAGCCCTCCCGGGCTGCGGAAGTCGGGAATTCCCGACTCCGTGCTGACACCCGCCCCGGTAAAGACAACCACTTTTCCCGCCTTGAAGATCATGTCCGCAACGGCTTGGATTTTTTCCTCTAAACCCTGGTCCCTCATCTTTTCCTTCCCGCTCTTTTCCTGAAGTTGAATTCAAGCACACCTACAATAAATGAACGGCAATGGCCAGCGGGAACTTTACCGGCCCCCTTCTTCGCCCCTCCCCCCGCCGACAGGGGTTTTGGAGGAACCGATAGCCGACTGATCGAAATTGGATGAAGATCGGCGGGAGAGAAAGCATTTCATCGGAAAACGATGATCCGTTCCCCAGAGTTCAATCGCCGGAATGACGCTGTTTTTTTTATTGACACTCCCCGGACTTTGTTCTAAGTCTGTCCCCTGCCAGCCTCTCTTTCCCGCTTCAGGCAGACCGCTCCGGACTGCCGGCAGGGGGAGACAGCTGCCGATCCTCATTGAAATAAACAACGTGCCTGCCGTAAGAAACGCGTTTGCACCCGAGAGAATCTCCCGATCAAAAAGACGGCTTTCCCAAGAATTCTGCTTCGGAAGAAGTGCCGGCAAAGCGTTTTTCAGTATAAAAGGGGCAGGAAATTGCCCTGAGGGAGACGATGGCTTTTTTTCTAGGTATCGATATCGGTTCCTTTACCGCCAAGGGGGTCCTGCTGCAGGATGGATCGATCAAGGCCTCCTTTGCCTGCCTTTCCGGTGGGGATTACCGCCGCGCCGCGGAGCAGATTCGGGACGCCCTGCTCTCCGGGGCCGGGATCGAGACCTCGGATCTTTCCTTTGTTATGGCCACGGGATACGGGGCAAAACAGGTTCGCTTCGCCGATGAGGAAAAGCAGGATATCACCTGTCAGGGCCGCGGCATCGCCTTTCATCTCCCTTCCGCCCGGACCGTTCTTGACGTCGGAGACCTCTACAGCAAGGTCCTGTGCATGGATGGCGGGGGGAATGTCCATAATTTCATCCTGAGCGGAAAATGTGCCGGCGGCAGTGGCCGGCTGCTGCAGATCATAGCCAAAGTGCTTCGCGTCAGGCTGGAGGACATTGGTCCTCTGTCCCTGAAATCCCGCAACCGGGTGGACTTCAGCACGGGATGCGTCGTCTTTTCCGAATCCGAGGCCGTGTCCCTCATCGCGGAAGGCGTATCCACGGAAGACCTTCTGGCCGGCGCGCATCGAGCCTTGGCCGCCCAGCTCCACAGCCTGGCCGAACGGGTGGGAATCGAGGAGGATGTCATTCTGACGGGCGGCGGAGCGGCAGACACCGGCCTGGTCAAGGCCCTGGAAGAGAGCCTGCGTCTCCCGGTGAAAATCTCTCCGATGCCCCGGTATACAGCCGCCCTCGGCGCCGCGCTGCTGGGCCGGGAAAAGCATCAGTCGCAAAGGACCTGACGAAGGGGCATTCGGCATTCCAAGGCCTCTCGTTTAAATAGAAGGAGGAAGTCTGATGAGCGGTATCAAGAGCAACGTCATGGCAGAGGTGGAAAGGCAGTACGAAAATTACGGATCGCGGGTGAAGGAACTGTGCGCTGAAGGGAAGAAGGCGATCGGCTACCTCTGCTCTTTTGTTCCCCTGGAATTTATAACGGCGGCGGGCTGCATCCCCTTCCGCATCCGCGGCGATATCCATGAACCCGTCACCAAAGGGGACTCCCTCCTGGAGACGATTGTCTGCCCCTTTATCCGGAGTTGTTTCGATCTCTGCGTCAAGGACCGCTACGATTATCTCTCCGGCATCGTGATCCCCCACGGCTGCGACAGCATGGTGAGAAGCTACAGCGTGTGGAGTTATTCCCTGAATTTTCCCTATTTCCATTTCATCAACACGCCCAGCGTCGTGAAGGAGTCTTCCCACGAATTTTTCAAGGAGGAGCTCCAGTCCTACCGGAAAGGTCTGGAGGCCTTTACCGGAAAAACGATTTCCGATGAGGATCTGCGGGAAGCCATCGGGCTGCATAATGAAAACCGGGAGAAAACCAAGGCCCTGTACGAATTCCGCAAGTCCGACCCCCCGATGCTTTCCGCCAGGGAACTGCACAAGATCGTCACCGTCGGGGCGAGTCTTCCCGTCACCGAGGCGAATGCCCTCTTTGACGAGGTCCTTGCCGAACTGGGCCGGCGGACGGAAGCCCCCGTCAAGAAAGGGCCGAGGATTCTCCTGGACGGTCCCTGCGTGGATCACCTTTCCATTGCCGACATCGTGGAGGAAAGCGGCGGCAATGTGGTCATCGACACGACGTGCATGGGGACGCGGGACCTGTGGCCCCTTGCCGACGAAGACGGCGACCCCGTGGCCTCCCTGGCCCGCCGCTACCTGGACAAGCTCAACTGCCCCAAGACCTACCGGGACAACACGGCGGGAACCTTTGCCGGCGATGCCGCGGACCGCTTCGGCGACATCGGCGCCCGGGCGAAGGATTTCGCTGTGGACGGCGCCGTTCTTTACCTCTATAAATTCTGCGATCCCTTCGGCTTCGAAGTCCCGGCAAGAAAGGCTTACTACGAATCCCTCGATATCCCGCTTCTCTGTCTGGAAGACACCTATTCCGCGGGAACCATCGGCCAGTTGAAAACACGGATCCAGGCTTTCCTGGAAATGATCGGCTAGCGGGCATGCCAAGATAAGGAGGACGAAGCCATGGCAGAAGAACAGAAAGAGAAGAAACCCCAGAAGAGAATGACCGCAACCAGGGCGGCCGCATCCATCGGCCCCATGGTCAAGGAATTCATCGCCGGAACCAATCGCGCCAGAAAGGAAGGCACCCACAAACTGGCTTACACCTTTATCGTCTGTCACCACGAGGAGATTCTCCGGGCGATGGACGTCCTGCCCGTGTGGACGGAGAATTTCGCCGGCGTCTGCGGAGCGAAGCGCGACGCCGAACGCTTTCTGCAGCGGGCGGAATCCCTGGGCCTCTCCCGCTCCCTGTGCACCTATGCCCTCTGCGGCATCGGCTACGACCAGTGGCGCGAGGAGCTGGGCGCGACGCCCCCCGACGCCCCCTGGGGCGGTCAGGCAAGGCCCGACTTCATGATCCAGACGGGGCAGATCCTCTGCGATCCCCGATCCAAATGGTACCAGGCGTCCCAGCAGTTCATGCCGGACATTCCGATTTACAGCATCGACCTCCCCTACCCCCTGTTCCAGCGGGACCGGGATCACCGGGAAGTCCTGGGTTACTACCACCGCTACATCGTCCAGGAGATGCGGGGTCTCATCGAGTTCGTGGAAAGGCAGACGGGCAAAAAGATGGATTACGACCGCCTGAGCGAACTGGTGGATCTCAGTGACCGCATCTGGAATCTGGTCCACGAAACCTACGAGCTGCGCAGGGCCAAACCCAGCCCCATGGGCACCGGCGACGCCATGAACACGATGGTCCCCCTCAATTTCATGATGGCCACCCAGGAATCCTACAATTTCTTCTCCGATCTCAAGAAGGAACTGGAGGAGAAAATCGCCAACGGGGAGGGCGAAGTCGAAGAGGAGAAGTACCGGCTCATGTGGGGCGGCGGGCTTCCCGCCTGGTACGCCCTGAGCGATTTCAATTATTTCAACAGCAAGGGCGCCACCTTCCCCGTGGAGACCACCTATCGCATGGTCATGCCTCTCGACCAGATGGACCTGCCCAAGACCAGCGATCCCGTGGAGCGTCTCGCCTGGCGATGGCTCGGCTACTGGACCTTCTGGTACGACAAGGCCCGGAAGCGCCCCGGATCGGAACCCGACGTGGAACGCCTGATCAACTGGGTCGAGGACTATGACATCGACGGCATTGTCGTCCACCAGGCCTTTTCCTGCCGGACCTGGCACGTGGGCCTCATCTGGCAGCTGAATCAGTTGGCAAAGATCTACAAGCCCATCCCGATTCTCATGATCGGCTCAGGCGGGAACAAAGAGAAGGCCGACCGCGAGGTGCCCTCCCTGATTCTCGAAAGCGACATCATCGACATCACGTCCTATTCCGAGATCGACACGCGCAACAAGATCGACGCCTTCATTGAAACCCTGGAATCCGTCCGGGCCAATCGGGCGGCATAAGGTCACAGACCGTGGCGGAGTACTTCGCAGGCATTGATATCGGTTCAACCATGACCAAGGCGGTGATCCTCGGCGAGGGGATTGCCGCCTCGGTCATCGGACCGACGGGGGCGGAACAGCGCAGACTGGCCAATAAGGTGATGGAGGAAGCGCTGGCCCGGGCCGGCCTGGCCTTCGAGGCCATCGCCTATGTTGTCGCCACGGGCTACGGACGCATCAACGTCCCCTTTGCCGACCGCCAGATCACGGAAATCACCTGCCATGCACGGGGAATTCATTTTCTCTTTCCCGAAGCCCGGACGGTAATCGACGTGGGGGGCCAGGACAGCAAGGCCATCCGGATCGACAGCCGGGGACGCCCTCATCACTTCATCATGAACGACAAATGCGCCGCCGGAAGCGGCCGCTTCATCGAAATCATCGCCGACACCATGAACATTCCCCTGGATGCCGTCGGCGATCTTTCCCTCCAGAGCACCTCCCCGGCAACGATCAGCAGCGTCTGCACCATCTGGGCCCAGCAGGAAGTGGCCTCAGGCCTGGCCGAGGGCATCCCCGTCCCCGATCTCCTGGCCGGTGTACACCACTCTCTTGCGGATCGCATCAGCCGGATGGCCCTCCGGCTCCGCCTGGAAAAACCCGTCGTTCTCACCGGCGGAGGCTGCAAAAACAGGGGGCTCATCGCCGCACTGGAAGAGTATCTCGGCTGCGAACTGCTGATCCCCGAGAACCCCCTGATTACAGGGGCCCTCGGCGCCGCGCTCATGGGACGGGAC
>CAZKRB010000018.1:42538-46138 GCA_964555065.1 uncultured Syntrophus sp. | reverse complement strand
GCCATGGCTTCGATGCACACATTGCTGAAAGGCTCGTAAATCGTCGGGAAGACAAAGAGGTCGGCGCCCTGGTAGTACGGGGCCACCTCGGCAACGGGTCCGGCAAAGGAAACGCGACGGCCGACCCCCAGTTTTTCCGCCAGGCGTAGATAAGGAGAGAGCCGATCTTTTCCCACCACAACCAGGTGCGCCGGGAAGGGGAGAAGAGCCAAGGCCTTCAGGGCCGCCGCCAATCCCTTTCGCTTGAAACCGGAGCCGACGAAGAGAAGAAGGGGGCAACGGGGTTCCACTCCGAATTTCCGGCGAAGGAATTCCCTTCCGCCCGCCCCCGCATTAAGGCCGAAACGCCCCGCATCAACGGGATTGTAGAGGACCCGGATCTTCTCTTCGGGCACATGATAATGATCGATGATTTCCCTCTTCCCCCTCCGGGAATTGGCGATGACGGCCTGGCAGCCCTTTTCTTGAAAGAGCTGCTCTTCCAGCCAGATGAGGGTGAGATGCAGCGGGTTGATTCCGTTCACGATGCCTTTCCCCGGCGGATCGATTTTCCTGCGCTCGATGAGCCACTGCCGGTGGCAGCCGTCCCCCGCCCGATAGATGTCCTGGTAGAGGGTCCGTTCGAAACTGTGAATGATGTCGTAGCGGTTCCGCTGCAGCATTTTCCGGACACTGAAGGCGAAGCTGAGGATCTGCACGAAAGACGGGCCTTTTAAAACGGGGACCCGGCGGAGAGTAATCGCCTGCTGGGGCGTGTCTTCGCCCGGGATTCGGGGCCGGGTTTTCCACATCCGGGTAAAGATTTCGATCTCATGTCCCCGTCGCGCCAGATGCTCAGCCAGCGAGGCGACGTACCGTTCCGCACCGCCGAAATCGGTATACTTTTCTCTAACCAGGGCGATCTTCATTGCCAGAGGCTCTTCCCCTGTTTTTTCCTCAACTTCGCCTCCAGGAGGAAAGCGTATTTCAGAAAGGTGTAGACGCCCTCGAACACGGCGATGAGGAAACTGCGGTATCCGTCCCGGATGCCTCCCCGGAGCAGAACCTTGGCAAAGGCCCAGCAGGGATTGAAGACCAGGTTGAGAAAGCGGAACGGTTTCCCTTCCTTTTCCATGAGCAGGGCGGATTGCTCTGCATAACCGACCAGCCGCAGCATTTGATCCTTCAGGCCTTTGTAGGAGTAATGATAAAGATCTCCCTCAAGGCGGCCGATTTTTCCCTGGCAGGCGACCTTTTCGTGGATTTCTCCTTCGAAGACCCCTTTGCCTTTCCGGAACAGGCGGAGGCGCCATTCGGGGTGCCAGACGAAATCGAGAAAACTCCCCAGGTAGAAGGTTTTCCGGTTGAGCTCCCAGCCGTCAAACCGCCCTTCCCGGACGGCCGCGGCAATGGAGCGGCGCAGGGCGTCGGAAACCTCCTCGTCGGCATCGAGCATCAGGAGGTACTCCATCGTGGCGAGGCTCGCGGCAAAGTTTTTCTGCCCGGCGAAGCCCAGCCAGTCCTGGTGTGAGACCTTCGCGCCCAGACTGCGGGCAATTTCAACGGTCCGGTCGCTGGAGCCGGAGTCCACGACGATAATTTCGTCGGCAATCTCCCGCACACCGGCGATGCAGCGGCCGATATTGTGTTCTTCATTTTTTGTGATGATGACGACCGACAGCATTCGTGGCCTGACTGTTACCGCTACTTTGCGGAATTAAATTTGCAATACGGACCTTAAGACAAAGAGGCATTGCAAGTCAAGGAATTGTCTTTCAGCCGAAGATCATCCGAAGATCTGCAGGGAAGGGATGTTCCTTAAAAAGATTGACAGATTCCAGAAAAGTCTTTATAAATCTCCCGGTTGTTCAAACTATGAACATTATGAAAGAGTTGAACAGGACGGACCATGATTTCTTAAACACGAAGAGAGAAGAAGCGCTCCCTCTGACCAAAATAATAAAAAGACGGGTTCCCCGGGATTGATCTGAGGTATCCAGGCACTTCGGTGTATAAAATTTATCAAACCTTGCAGGAGAACGTATGATCAAGAAGGGAATCATTCTAGCCGGCGGGTCGGGAACGCGCCTTTATCCCCTGACCCAGGTGGTCAGCAAACAGCTCATGCCCGTCTACGACAAACCGATGATTTACTATCCCTTGAGCATTCTCATGCTGGCGGGCATCAAAAATATCCTGGTAATTACCACGCCCCAGGACCAGCCCCTGTTCCAGTCCCAGCTGCGGGACGGCAGCCAGTGGGGCATCGCGATTTCTTATGCCGTGCAACCCAGTCCGGATGGCTTGGCACAGGCCTTTATCATCGGCCGGGAATTCATCGCCGGTGATCCCTGCGCCCTGATTCTCGGAGACAACATCTTCTACGGCAACGGACTGGTAGTGAAACTGCGCTCTGCCGCCCAGCAGACGGATGGCGCAACGATTTTCTCCTACTGGGTAAAAGATCCGGAAAAATATGGGGTCGTGGAATTTGATTCAGACGGCCGGGCTGTTTCCCTGGAGGAGAAGCCCGCGAAGCCGAGGTCCAATTTTGCCATCACGGGACTCTATTTCTATGATGAACGGGTGGTGGATTTTGCCTTGAGCATCAAACCCTCCCCGCGGGGTGAACTGGAGATCACCGACCTGAACCGCTGTTACCTGGAGCGGAATGCCCTGCGGGTGGAAGCACTGGGGCGGGGATTTGCCTGGCTGGATACGGGCTCTCATGAATCGCTTCTGCAGGCATCCAACTTTGTCGAAACAATCGAACAGCGGCAGGGGCTGAAGATCTGCTGTCCGGAAGAAATTGCCTTTGGAAATGGTTACATTACCCCGAAAAAATTGCGGGAACTGGCAAAGATCCTGGGAAAAAATCAATATGGCAAATACCTGCTCCGGCTTGTTGAGCAACAGAGGTAAAAAAAGCCACGCCAACACAAAAGTCCCCACTTCCGGGGCACGCAGCAACTGATGGGCATCAGGCACCCTTGGCGACACAGCCTCTTCATCCCGGATTTTCGACGGGCGATTTTAAACAACAGGACATTGCTCCTTCATACTCCCCCCAAGGGGTGTGAACACTAACCATCAAAAGAATAAAGGAGGCGAGAATTCTATGGTTTCGTGACAACGAAAAATCCGGAAAAAATGAGGTTGGTAAAAATTAAGGATACCTAACGATTCACTGCTGGAAGAAGAAGGACCTGTAAAAAATTCTCTTAAAAAGGAGGAAAAGATGAAATCCAAGGGACATCGGTGCTACCAGATTCTGTTGCTCGGCCTATTGCTCAATATATGCTTTACAGGCTTATCTCACGGTTTTACAAGTGACACGCTGTTTATGGATTACGGCAATTATGTCAACGAAGGTATCTGTGTGTGGAATGGCAGCGAATGCGTCAAGGCTGCAGCGACAGATCCCCAGGGCATGGCGGCCTCGGAATCCTTCCTGTATGGAGATTTCGGATTGGCCGGCATCTGGAGGTGGAATGAGAGCGCTTGGTTAAAGATTGCAGAGACCGACCCCCAGGGCCTGGCAGCCTCAGGAACCCTCCTGTACGGAGATTTCGGGACATCGGGCATCTGGGTTTGGGATGGCGCCGCCTGGTCAAAGATTGC
>CAZKRB010000018.1:11971-42438 GCA_964555065.1 uncultured Syntrophus sp. | reverse complement strand
ACCCCCAGGGTTTGGCAGCCTCAGGAACCCTCCTGTACGGAGATTTCGGGACATCAGGCATCTGGGTTTGGGATGGCGCCGCCTGGTCAAAGATTGCGGAGGCAGATCCTCAGGGTTTGGCAGCCTCAGGAACCCTCCTGTACGGAGATTTCGGGACATCGGGCATCTGGGTTTGGGATGGCGCCGCCTGGTCAAAGATTGCGGAGGCGGATCCCCTGTACATGGCGGCTTCAGAATCTTTCCTGTATGCTGATTTCGGCACAGTCAGCCGTGTCTGGAGCTGGAATGGCACTTCATGGAGTAAACTAGTACAACTGTATCATGGCGAGGGGATGGTGGTACCGAATATAGAGTACGCACCCTTCTGAGTAAGATCGACAAATTTACTCTACTTCAAAGCGCCGCCGAGGTGGCGTGGCTCACTAAACTGTAGATCATCAACCATAGCCTCAGGTCAAGGGATGGGGATCGCATTCCCTGACCTGAGGCATCCCCTTCCCCGATCCACCCATAGCCATCCTTGGGGGGTGGTTGAAGCTGCTCCCCTGGCAAGATGTCGCTATGCCTTCATATGCTGGATTTATTCCTTGGGTTCCTCTGGAGGAGATGGAAGGCCATCTGCCGAAACCCTGTCTTGGACCTGCAATCTTAAAATCTAAATGCAGAGTTGTGCAAAGATTTCAGATTGACTTATCCTTGAAAACTTTTTATAAATCCTGCTTCCGTTCAAATCCTGAACATAAAGAAAGTGTCGAACATGCCAGACCCAGGATTCTTAAAGATGAAAAGGGAGGAAGTGCTCCATCTGCTTCGTGAAGTAACCGATTCCCCGGGGATAACGCAGCGTGAACTCTCGACGAAAATCGGGATCAGTCTGGGAAAAGTCAACTCTATCTTGAAAGCATTGATCGGAAAAGGGTTCGTCAAAGTCGGCAATTTCAGGAAACCCAACAACCGCTCCGCTTATCTCTATTATCTGACACCTGAGGGATTCGAGGAAAAAGCCCGAATGACGTGTCATTTTTTAGAGAAAAAAATGTTGGAACACGAAATGCTGGAAAGAGAGATTCGGCTCTTGAGGTCGGAATTGAATCAAGATGCCCCCCCTGTGAGCGGGGTTGACTGAATGTGACGCAACGCAGGCAACAGCTGATCGCCTCGGGAATATGGAGTGTCTTGGGTAGATGCATGGTATCGAGCGTGCGGAGCTTTATCTTATCGCCTTAGAAAAATAAGAATCCAATAAAGGAGGCGAAAATCATATGGGATCGTGATAACGCAAAATCAGGGAAAAAACGAGGTGCGGAAGAATACAGTTTACTCGACGATTCATTGTTGGACCAACACGAACCAGCTCAAAATTCTCTCAACAAGGAGGAAAAGATGAAATCCAAGGGACATCGGTGCTGCCGGATTCTATTGCTCTGCCTGTTGCTCCATGTTTGTATGGCGGGCGTATCTCACAGTTTTACGAATGACACACTGTTTATAGATTATGGCAATTTTGTCAATGAAGGTATCTGTGAGTGGAATGGCAGCGAATGCGTCAAAACTGCAGCGACAAATCCTCAGAGCATGGCGGTCTCGGAATCCTACCTGTATGGAGATTTCGGGTTGGCCGGTATCTGGAGGTGGAATGAGAGTGCTTGGTTAAAGATTGCGGAGACGGACCCCCAAGGCATGGCAGCCTCAGGAACCCTCCTGTACGGAGATTTCGGGACATCGGGCATCTGGAGATGGAATGGCACCGCATGGTTACAGATTACGGAGGCGGATCCCCAGGGGATGGCAGCCTCGGGAGCCCTTCTGTATGGCGATTTCGGTGCATCGGGCATCTGGAGATGGAATGGCACCGCATGGTTACAGATGACGGAGGCGGACCCCCAGGGGATGGCAGCCTCGGGTACCCTCTTGTATGCTGATTTCGGGACATCGGGCCTCTGGAGGTGGAATGGCACCGCCTGGTTAAAAATTGCGGAGGCGGATCCCCAGACCCTGTTAGCCTCGGGCTCCCTCTTGTATGTTGATTTCGGGGTATCGGGCCTCTGGAGATGGGATGGCACCGCCTGGTTAAAGATTGCGGAGGCGGACCCCCTGCACATGGCGGCCTCGGCTACCCTCCTGTATGCTGATTTCGGTAGCGTCAGCCGTGTCTGGGCGTGGAACGGCACTACATGGAGTAGACTTACAAAATTGTATCATAACGAAATGATGGTGGCGCCGTACGTGGAAGACTAAGCCGTAAAGCCTCAACAAAATGCCCGGATTAAAGGCTGAAGATCATAGCCGGCCCTTGATCCGGGCATCCCATTCTCCCGTTTCACCGGGTCAGTGCGTCACGAGTGTCATGTGAACATGATCATCAGTTCTTCGGCCCAGCCACCGTTGAGAAAGCAGAGCATGAACCCGTGCTTGCCTTTCAGATCCATGTCGACGGTTCCCGCAATCTCGCCGGGATTGTCATGAAGCAAGGGATGAAACGGATTCACCTCTCCACCGATGACGTTTTGCGGTGACGGTTTTACAAAAATGGGCACAAGTACTGAGACAGATTCTTCTTGGCCCCGCGGGAGTTTGCGGTGCAAGCAAATATCCTGGTGAGGTCCGTATTTTTGAAGCTCCTGAACGAATATTTTATTCTCAGCACACCTTGGCTTTATGGAAAACACGGAAACGGTTTCGCTTTTCCGGGAGTGCGATGAAGCCGTGTCGTGAGCGATCCGTGTGAGTGCGATGACTGAAGGGAAATTAAATACGACGAATATCTTACATGTGGTGAGCGGGATGTGGAAGTCCCGCGACCTGATCATTCAAATGACCAAGCGCGAAGTGATCGGGCGCTATCGAGGATCGGTCCTTGGGCTTCTCTGGTCGTTCTTCAACCCCATGCTGATGCTGACCATTTACACCTTCGTTTTCAGCGTGGTCTTCAAGGCTCGCTGGGGTTCGGGAGGAGAGAGCCGCTTCGAGTTTGCGCTCATTCTTTTTGCCGGACTCATTGTTTTCAATCTCTTTTCCGAATGCGTCAACCGTGCCCCGTCCCTGATTGTGGGCAATGTCAATTATGTCAAAAAGGTGGTTTTTCCGCTGGAGATCCTTCCCCTGGTTACCATGGGGGCAGCCCTCTTTCATGGCATTGTAAGTCTCGGAGTTTTAATCATCTTTTATGTGCTGGTAGCTTCTTCCGTTCAGTGGACCGTTGTTTTTGCGCCACTGGTCATCATGCCGCTCCTGTTGTTGACCCTCGGCATAAGCTGGTTCCTGGCGTCATTTGGGGTCTTCGTTCGGGACGTTGCCCAGGCCATCGGCATGCTGACCACGGTGCTGATGTTCCTGAGTCCGATTTTCTTCCCGGTATCAATGCTTCCCGAGAAATACAGGATCTTCATGTATCTGAATCCGTTGACCCTTATCATTGAGCAGATGCGCGATGTACTCCTGTGGGGGCGTCTTCCTTCGTGGTCCGGATGGTGTTTAGCGATGGCGCTGGGGATTGGGGCGGCATGGCTTGGCTTGGTTTGGTTTCAGAAGACGAGGCGGGGGTTTGCCGATGTCCTCTGACCTTGCCGTGCGAATTGCGAATCTCGGTAAGAGTTATCAGATATACAATCATCCGCGTGATCGGCTGAAACAATTCGTCGTGCCCAGAATCAAACAGATCCTGGGAAGGAAATCGGATAACTATTATCGAGAGTTTTGGGCGCTTCGGGACGTGTCGCTGGAAATAACACGCGGGGAAACAGTAGGGATCCTCGGACGCAATGGATCAGGGAAATCCACTTTGCTTCAGTTGATTTGCGGGACGCTGACACCGACGACGGGTGCTGTCGAGACTTATGGGCGGGTTGCCGCATTGCTCGAACTTGGCTCGGGCTTCAATCCTGAATTCACCGGTCGCGAAAATGTTTATCTAAACGGCAGCTTGCTTGGCCTGAGCCATGGCGAGGTTGATCAAAAATTTGATGATATCGTTGCTTTCGCTGAGATTGGAGAATACCTCGAACAGCCGGTTAAAACCTATTCGAGCGGCATGATGCTCCGCCTGGCTTTTGCCGTTCAGGTTTCCGTCGAAGCGGATGTTTTGATTATTGACGAGGCCTTAGCTGTCGGGGACGCGCGCTTCCAGTTGAAATGCTTCAAGCGACTGGAAGAACTGAAGATGCGGGGTACGACGATCCTGTTTGTGTCGCATGCCACGGAAATGGTCCGATCGTTCTGCGACTATGGACTTGTGTTGGAAAAGGGGGAAAAGATTTTCTGGGGCGATGCCAAGGAAGCCACAATCAACTATCTTTCCATGCTGTTCCCGGAGCAGAGTCATTCAACCGCAGAAGTCTCGGATGTCATCGGTATGAGTGAAGCAAAACAGCTCCTGCCGCATACCTCGGAATACTCACTCAAAATCAACCCTGCGGATGTCGAAGTCCAGACCTTTGGTGCAGGTGGTGCGACGCTGGAGCATATTGAAATTTATGGATTGGAAAAACCCAACCTGCTGAAAGGTGGCCAAAGTATCAGAATCTGTTGCCAATTTTCGTGGGATATCGATTTTGTAAGGAGCCTGACCGATGCTGAGGGATATCGCCCCAACATAACCTTGGGAATCTCACTGGCGGATAAAAAGGGGAGCTATATTTTTGGCTGCAACGGCTTCGACTGCGGGTTGCCCGTTGATTGCCTGAAGGACGGTTGCTGCACCGTGCAGTTTCGATTCCTCATGCCGTACCTGCTGGCAGGGGATTACTTCTTGACCGTCGCCATCGCCCTTGGCGACCTGCAAGCTCACGTGCAGCTGAGATGGTACGACTGTCTGGTGCAGTTTAAAATGTTGCAGGATGATAAAAATGTCTTTGGTCTCCTTGGAATCGAGTATGAGATGAAAAATATTTCGGATAAGGTGCCGTGTTATGAATAAATTACAGCAGATGATTTACAATGAAGGAGAACGTCTGGTTCCCTATGTGTCTCACGATGAGGATGAATTGGTCAGGCATCGGAGCAGCTATGCGTTTTTTCACAAGGTCATTGCGGCGGACTTGGCAACCCTTCCTCAAGAACGTGAAGATATTTCAATTGCAGATTTAGGTTTCGGCAGCGGATACGGTTGCGCATTGCTCTCGAGCCTGCCCAAGAGTCAGATTACCGGGGTAGATATCGGCCCGGAGTGCAAAATCTTCGCGGAACAGTATTACTCACGCTCCAACGTGAACTATTTAATTGAAGATTTGACCCGTTTTGTTCCTGAAATGGAACCTTTCGACTATGCGGTTTCCCGGGGAGTGCTGGAACATGTGCCCAATGGGTTAAATCTGATCAAGCTTATAAAGTTTCGGCGTCGCGTGATGATCGATGTTCCTTTCGATGAGAGCCCGGGTAACCCACACCACATCCTGATCGGCATTAAGGAGGACACCTTTGCAGGCCTTCCCAATTGTGAAATATTTTATGAAGACCTCAACGGGCAAATATTCGATGCCGCCCATAAGCCTGAAAAACCGAACATGGTCATGATTGTAATGAGTGCTCCCGATTTGCGGAATGTCTCTGACTTTATTGAATTTCCTCTTCTTCCAGTGCGGGATAATCTCTTGGAAGCAGCGAGCGGGGTAAACCGTGTCGGGAGACATTACTATTTTGAAACACCCGAAGATCTGCTGATGTCAGTTGAAAAGGCGGTAAAGGAAACCGAGACAGTGCTCGATATCGGCTGCGGCATCGCGCCGATGAATTATTTCCGGCCCAAGCTCCACATGATGGTTGATCCCTGGAAAGAATACACCGAAATTTTATCATACCGTTACTCTGGAGACAAAAGTGTTCTGGTATTACGGGGCGAGGCCCTTGAGGCACTTCGCCAATTTGCGGATAATTCGGTCGACAGCATTTTTCTGCTCGATGTGATTGAGCATATGGATAAGGCAATAGGGCGGCAAGTCATAGAGGAGAGTGAACGGGTGGCCAATGAGCAGATCGTGATTTTCTCTCCCTTGGGGTTCATGCCACAGCATATGGAAAGCCACGAATCCGATGGATGGGGGCTGTCCGGCACCCTTTATCAGGAACACCGGTCTGGATGGACCCCGGAGGATTTCTCGTCCGAGTGGTCATGTTATGTCTGCGAGGGCTTTCATAGTAACGACTTCAAAGGCGATAAGCTTGACCAGAGAGTCGGTGCCTTTTTTGCTATTCGTAACTTTGAAGGCAAGACGATTTGTGTACCAGAGCGCATTTCGGATTATCGCCGGCCACTTCCTTCTGAACTGAAAGTTTGTGAACTTCAAGAGCAGTTGCAAACGCAACAGAATGAACTGAAACAGCAATGTGACAGGTTGGAAGCTTTGCGGAGTGAGTACAACATCCTTCTTAATTCCCGAGGAATGCGTATAGTGCGCTTGGCCAGAAGAATTCTTTCAGTTGTCGGTTTGATGAGATGATGTTAATCAAAAAACATTTACGGACTCTTGATGGACTGCTTTTGAGTGGAGTCTTCAGGAGATTATTGGTTGAGCCTCAGTGTTAAGTCTTGGTTGTCAATAAAACGAGGTAAACAAAAAAATGAAAAATCTCTTTTTTCGACTAGGATTTTCTCATAGGGGTGAAACTCGAGGGTGTGAAGAAATTCCACACGAACAAGACCCTAATGAAGTGGTGGCTTCGAAACTGTTTCAGAAATCAGCAGAGCCCTTTCTAAATCCTCTAGAAGGGCTCAATGCGCAGTTGCCTGAGCTTATTCTGCGAATGGCACAGACCGGCGAGGGTACCGACGAATGTCTTCGCATCGGGTGTCTTCCGGTATCTGTTCATTTCTACTCTCCTATACCTGATATAAAAGATCTGGAGCAGCGCAGGGTCTGGGAGCGAAAGAGCAATTTAGCCGGCATAGATTTCAGAAATGACTATCAGGTTGCTTACTTGAAGCAACTAGGGGAGATGCATGGCTGCGAGTGCTGCTGGCCTCAAGATCCGACAGACGATCCTCATCAATTTTACACACACAACGATTGTTTTAGTTTTGGCTGTGCCGCAATTCTGCACTGCATGATCCGGCACCACAAGCCGCGTCGTTTGATAGAGATCGGTTCGGGGAATTCGTCTCTTATCATTTCGGCTGCACTACGTCGAAATGAGGAGGAGCGTTTGAATTCTCCCTGCGATTATACTATAGTCGATCCTTATCCCGGTGACAGGGTTCGATCTGGGCTTCCTGCTCTCACTAGAATCATCAATGAACGCGTTGAGCTTCTTCCTGAGGAATTATTTTCCGGATTGGAAGCAAACGATATTCTATTTATTGATTCCAGCCACGTAGTGAAAACGGGCGGTGACGTGAATTATCTGATTCTGGACATCTTGCCGAACCTCTCCTCTGGGGTTATCGTTCACTTCCATGATATTGAACTCCCTTATGAGTATTCGAAAGTATATGCAACCAATCCTGCCTTTCGAATGTTCTGGACCGAGGCTTATCTCCTGCAGGCTTTCTTGTCTTGCAATGACCACTGGGAGATTCTCTTAGGCATGGCTTATCTGATGAAAGAAGAAATGAAGGTGTTTCAATCCGCATTTCCTCATTTTCAACCGGAAAAGAATTGGGCAAACAGTGGAAGTTTCTGGATAAGGAAAAAAGGATGATATGTCACAGATTCGTGAAGAATGCGAAAGGGTAGGGATACTACTGTGCGAGTCATCGATAGAGTACATATGGGAAGTTTATGATAGGGCGAATTGAAGTTTTAAGCTGCGGTAACTCTTATGGAAATGGATGGTAAAAATGACATCTGTGGGTCAGATTAAACCACTCGTCTCAATCGTTATTCCAGTCTTCAATGGGGCGAACTACCTGAATCAAGCAATAGATAGTGCAATAGCACAGACATATAAGAACATTGAGATTATAGTAGTAAACGATGGTAGTACAGACGGAGGTAAGACAGAGGAGATAGCTAGAACATATGGTGAGAAAATAAGGTATTTCTGGAAGGAGAATGGAGGGGTTGCAACAGCATTAAATTATGGAATAGATAAGATGCAGGGCGAATATTTTTCATGGTTGAGTCATGATGATGTCTATTATTCCGATAAAGTTGAGAAACAAGTTGATTTGTTAAGTGGTCTAAAAGACAAAAAAACTATCATTTATTCCGGTCTGGAAATTATCGACGGTGAAGGTCAGCTTATAGAAACCCATGATTATGCAAAGCAATATAATGAAAAAGAACTCAACTGTTCTTTGTTCGCATTTTTCCATCTCATATTAAATGGCTGTACAATGTTAATACATAAAAGCCATTTTCAGAGAGTGGGAATGTTTGATACAGAATTACCAACGACCCAGGACTATGATCTTTGGTTTCGTTTATTAAGAGGTAATGAAATAGCTTATGCCAATCATGTCCTTGTCAAATCTCGTTCACATCAAAATCAGGAAAGCAAAGCCAATTTTGCAGACCATGTGAAAGAGTGTAACGTTTTCTGGCTTCGAGTATTTTCATCACTTACGGATCACGAGATAATCAATACAGGCAATTCAAGAGAACATTTTTATGCCGACTTGTACAATTCTTTTAGAACCTTGACAAATTATGGGGAGGTAATCGCATATCTCTATGCGAAATTCTTAGATGAGTTTCTTCATAAATTTTACGATGAGCAGGATCCTGAAAAAAGAAATAATATGATGAAAATGATTTCAGGAAAAATCTATGAGGATCAGGAGCATCCCGGTAAGACTGTTCCTAAGGTACTGGGCTACGGCAAGAAAAAAAAGCCTAGGGTTATTTTTTTCACTGCCGTTTGGTGGGATCGAGGAGGGCTGAACCGAGTCATATCGAGAGTATCTTCATTGCTATCGCCGCATTATGAAGTTTTTGTTTTGTGTATGCGGGAGGCTGGCAATGAGAATGGGTATAAATTGGATCCAAGAGTGAATTATCTCGAACTTGAGGAGAGGGAATTTCTTCTAATCCCATCTTTATTAAAATTACTAGATGCTGATGTCTTCATTGGGAGTAATAATTGTTTTGTCCCACTTATCAACATGTATAAGGAAATTGAGAGCTTAGGGATCAGAGTTATAATGTGGAATCATGAAAATTATTTCCTTCCATATTTAGAAGATAATCTAAATGAAACTGTGCTTGTAAGAAATCAGGTATTTAAAGATGTTAGTGTGGTCTTATGGTTAACAAAATATAGTGCGAGGATGGGTAGGTTATTTGGAGAGAGAGTCGGGGTTATAAGCAATCCTTTGAGTTTCTCCCTGGGTGTGGAATACAGAAGAGAAGATAAAAATTTAAATATTATATCATTGGCTCGTTTTGATTCCCCCAGAAAACGCTTAGATCGTTTGGTTCTTGTATTTGGGGAAGTTATTAAAAGAATGCCTGATGCTAAATTATATATAGTAGGGACATACGATTTAAAGATACAAGTACCAGGCCCAAGAAGAGAAACAATATCAGATTTGATTGAAAAGCTGAAGATTCCAAAAGAAAACATTATATTTACCGGAGAAGTCACAAATGTTGAAGAATATTACTCCAAGGCTGCTGTAAACATAATAACATCCGAGAGTGAAGGGTTTGGTCTCACTCTTATAGAATCCGCTCTTTTTGGAATTCCTTCAGTTGTATTCAATGGGGGAAGCATGAGCGATATAATTTCGAGTGGGAAAAACGGCTTTGTTGTTGAAGACGACGATATTAAGCAGATGGCAGATAAGATTGTTTTGTTATTGACTGATGACATTCTCTACACAAAAATGAGTGAATCTGCTCGAATAATGGCGGATAGTTATAAGGACGAAGTAATACTTGATAAATGGATGTTGCTCATAGATGCTGTAAGGACTCTTGACAGACAAGATTTGTCAGAATTTTTGAGGGACAATTTCTTGGAAGCAGAAGATAAAATATCGTTACCAGAATTTAGAGATATTGTTAAGACATATGAAGGCGTTGTTAAAAGTCAGCTGAAAAAAGTATATGAGAAGGATTCGCATTTGGAAAAATTGACGAAGCAGCAATTGGAAATGAAAGAAAGGTATTTAGAAGAAATAAACAGGCAAGAAAGTATTATCTATGAAATGGAAAATTCTTTATCATGGAAAATGACCAAACCATTTCGAAAATTTCATAGATTAATTGATTTAATAAGGTTACATGGATTGAGGATAACCATCTGGAAAGTTGTATTGAAGATTACGGGAATGGTTACATCTCTTCCTGATCATCAAAAAATCTCAAGACAAACACTGGTAAAATCTATTCATAGGTAATGGAAAAGGCACATGGATTTCTTACCGAAAGTTTCTATTGTCATTCCCGTATATAATGGTGCGAACTTTTTAAGCCAAGCGATTGATAGTGCGCTTGCTCAAACGTACTCCAATATAGAGGTACTGGTGATCAACGATGGTTCGACAGATGATGGTGAAACTGAACGCATTGCCCTTTCATATGATAACAAAGTAAGATACTTTGCTAAAATTAACGGGGGTGTGGCATCGGCGTTGAATTTGGGAATTTTGGAGATGAAAGGTGATTATTTCTCTTGGCTATCCCACGATGATCTATACATGCCTGAGAAAATTGAACGAGAAGTAGAATATCTCGCTAGCCTGCCAGATAAGGAAACCGTTATTTATTCAGATTACGTGAATACAGATGAAAATAATAAAGACCTTTACCCTGTTCATATGGATCACGAATTGTTGATGGAAAAACCCCTGTATTCCGTCTTCCGCGGCTCACTACATGGTTGTACTCTCCTTATTCCTCGTGCTGCTTTTATCAGTTCCGGCATATTTAATAATTTGAGGACAACTCAAGATTATGATCTATGGTTTCGCATGATCCGCAATCATCGTTTCGTGCATTTGCCTGAAATCCTTGTACGTTCTCGCCTTCACGCCGCTCAGGGTTCTCGTCATCTTGATGCTACTGCAGAGGCCAATGACCTTTGGATCCGCATGATGAAATCACTTACTCCCGACGAGGTGTTAAGTTTAGAAAACTCAGCTGCGGCTTTTTATGAAGGGATGGCCTCTTTTCTTGCCAACACACCATACACAGAGGCTCTCAATTTTGCCAGAAAAAGAGCCTCTTATGTCTCAGCAGATGAGTATACAAGTCGAAATAAATCCAGTGCGTGGTCTTCCCGGGAGCTAAAAGGAAAGGGACTTTTTTTGATTAAGAAAAGTATAAAAAAATTATTGATAACTCTGGGGATGTGGGAATACACGAAAAAGTTGCGATATAGAAAATCTCCAGATGATTCAGATAATAAAAGAACTGAGGATATATTTATAGAAATTAGTAAAATATTGCTTAAGGTTAGTAGACATTGATTATGCCGCCATTAGTATCAGTAGTAATTCCTACATATAATCGTGCAGAATGTCTTCCGCTTGCTCTGTCGAGCATTTTAGCGCAGACATATCAAAACTTCGAAATCATTATTGTTGATGATGATTCTTCTGATGATACCAACCAAATATGCCATCGCTTTCAAGATTTCGATGATAGAATTTATTATATACGTAACGCTAAGAACTATGGTCCTGCAAAATCTAGAAATAATGGAATTGAAAAGGCAAAAGGTGAATTCATTACTTTTCTTGATAGTGATGATTTGTATTATACAGACAAAATACAACTCCAAGTTGAAGTTCTGGGAAAAAATCCGTCAGCCGGTTTTTGTTATGGTCATTTTGCATGCGCACATGATATCTTTGACATAAAAAAATATGATTTTAAGAAATGGGATTCTTCCTTAAATCTATATCCAACTTTTCTATTGCCAAATAATTTTTTCATTGTGACGCCAGCGGTTATGGTACGGTCCAATCTACTTAGAAAAGTAGGAGGATTTGATCCGAATATGAAAATCTGTGAGGACCTTGAGCTTTGGTCAAGGATTTTGTTGCAGACAAGGCCAATTTGTATCACAAGGCCAATTGTTGCAATCCATATTCGCCAAGATGATAAAATTAATTACTTTAATAATATACTTGCTCGCGATCAATTGTATCAGAGCGTTATTGCTCGTGATCCTAATTTAGAAAAAGATTTTAAAAAAAACTTATATCAAAATTTGATTGATTTATATCTTGCAAATGCAAAATCCAAATTTACTAAATTATCTCACGTTATAAATATCCTAAAAAAAATGAAAGACACACGGAATATGCAATTTGAAGTGATGCGTACTGAAATCGTTAAGCTTGCTAAAGCTGAGGTCGAAAAGTGATCTGTTGCATATATTAAGATGAAAAAACCCGAGTATTCATAAAGGATGGCAATTTAACTGATAGTGTTCCTTCCGAAAGTCTCTATAATTATTCCAGTATATAACGGTGGCGATTTCTTAAGCCAAGCTATTGATAGTGCTCTGGCACAAACATATTCCAATACCGAGATTCTGGTAGTGAATGATGGTTCCAATGATGGCGAGGAAACCGAGCGGATTGCACTGTCGTATGGAGACAAGATTCGTTATTTTGCAAAAGAAAATGGCGGTGTGGCTTCTGCTTTGAATATGGCAATTCGTGAGATGACAGGGGAATATTTTTCATGGCTGAGTCATGACGATCTTTATTATCCGGATAAACTCGCTTCACAGATATGGGCGTTGTCGGGCATGAAACTGCAGAGGACTATTCTATATGGTGATTATGAGGTTTTTTCTGAAAATCCGGATCGGGTAAGGGCGTTTGCATTACCAGATATTCTCCCTGAAAACTTTCGCTATTTTATTACAGTCAATAATACATTTCATGGATGCACCTTGCTTGTGCCCAAGGCTGCATTTGTAGAGTGCGGCTTTTTCAATGAAAAATTGCGCACGACGCAGGATTACGAATTATGGTTCCGAATGGCAAAGAAATACAATTTTGTCCATGTTCCCAAACTGCTGGTTAAGGCGCGCCAGCATGCCGCGCAGGGTACTTTAACAATGAAAAAAACGGCATTATTGGAGTGCAATCAATTGTTTACCGACTTCGTGAGTGGGTTATCCGAAGATGAAATAATTTCGGCTACGAATAAGTCGATTAGTTTATCTTACGTAGAAATTTATGCCAGCATGTTGCGACGTGGTTTCCATAACACGGCTCAGTTCACCATGGGTTTGGCTAAGAAAAATATGCACAAAGGATCATCTTCGAATACAATCAGAACCGTATCAGGATTGTTCATCGCCAAAGTGTTTTACACGCAGGTCGGGCTATTACGCAAATCATATGCAAGATCTCGATTTGGTGATTGGATAAAAAATATGTTATTACTCTTCAGAATCAAACACCGATGAGACAGCTACTGGATTATGAGCTTGTCCAATCTAAAGTCATTGAGTTGTTTAAAAAAAAGCGCAAGCATGCGGTTTAATAGGCTGTGTTGTTTCAACAACAGGCGATGATCAACGACAATAAGATCTTAAGGCGTTGATTAGATTAACTGTACAGGTTTAAATTTTGGTGATTCGGCCGTGTGTTCTTATCATGTCTGACTATTATCTCCCTGGTTTCAAAGCTGGGGGGCCAATCCGTACACTTGCAAATACGGCGGAGTATTTGGGTGATGATTTTTCCTTTATCGTTTTGACAAGGGATCGTGACCTGGGAGATACTAAAGCCTATTCAGGAATCGGCAGTGGATATGTTCGTGTGGGAAAGGCAGAAGTTTTATACCTGGCACCAACTGATCTCACTTTTACTGGCATAAGGAGGCGGATCACTGAGGCTATTCCCGATATAATCTACCTGAACAGTTTTTTTTCAGGGTCTTTCTCGATCATTCCCTCCATACTTTCGAAATCCGATCAAATCCCCAAAGTACCGATGATTCTTGCTCCCCGTGGCGAGTTTGCGCCCAGTGCCCTGAAGATAAAGCCTTTTAAAAAGAGATGTTATCTAACTGTTTCAAAACTTTGCGGATTATGCCGTTCGCTTGTCTGGCAGGCCTCTGGAGAACATGAGGCCTCAGACATCCGTCGAGAGTTCCCCAACTCAAAAATTGTCATTGCCCCTGACTTGCCGCCGCCGGTACCGAAGGTGCGTGTTCCCAAGAAACAAGCGAAGGCCCAAGGAAGGCTGAATCTTGTTTTTCTTTCGCGAATTTCTCCCATGAAGAATTTGCATGGTGCCTTGCAGATATTAAGGAACCTCCGCGAGGGCGAGATCGTATTTGATATCTGGGGGCCGATTGGTGATCTATCCTATTGGCAGGAGTGTGAGAAACTGCTAAGGAAGCTTCCAAATAATATTAAGGCAACATACCGAGGGGAGATTTTTCCTGATCGTGTTCATGCATTACTCGGAGGATATGACGTTTTTTTCCTTCCCACCCTGGGGGAAAATTTTGGCCATGTGATTTTGGAAGCCCTCGGTGCGGGACTGCCGGTTTTAATCAGTGACCGTACTCAATGGCGAAATCTGGCGGAATGGTGTGCAGGATGGGATGTCGCGCTTGATGATCTTTCCGGATTTACTGAGGTTTTAAAAAATTGCATCAACATGGATGCTCGAGAACTCGATTTATGGACGGATGGTGCGGTAAAATATGCTACAGCCATCTGCGATACGGATCTGTTGAAAGAAAAAACCGCATCGTTATTCTTGAAGTGTCTGAATAGAGAATATGAGCCAAAATTTCGGGCATAGTTTTCCCGACTTAAAACAACAGGAGACTCTATATGTTTTCAAATAAAACAATTCTTATTACGGGTGGAACGGGCACCTTCGGGAACGCCGTGTTGCGTCGATTCCTGGAGACTGACGTCCGGGAGATCCGGATCTTTTCCCGCGACGAAAAAAAGCAGGATGAAATGCGCAATGCCCTGCGGAATCCCAAGGTATCTTTCTATCTGGGGAATGTGCGGAACTATGACAGCATTATGGGAGCGATGCACAATGTCGATCTGGTTTTTCATGCGGCTGCGCTCAAACAGGTACCCTCCTGTGAGTTCTTCCCCTTGGAAGCCGTGCGCACAAACACTTTAGGCGCGGAAAATGTCATGAAAGCCGCTCTGGCCTGTGGGGTAAAGAACATGATTGTTCTCAGCACGGACAAGGCGGTCTACCCCATCAATGCCATGGGTATGTCCAAGGCATTGATGGAAAAGATGATGGTGGCCAAGGCGCGCACTTATGGTGAGACGAGTACGATCTTCTGCGGCACCCGCTACGGCAATGTCATGGGTTCGCGCGGGTCGGTCATCCCGTTCTTCATCAACCAGATTCTCACGGGTGTTCCCCTCACGGTGACCGACCCGAACATGACCCGTTTCATGATGTCCATCGATGATGCGGTGGACCTGGTCGTTTATGCCTTCCAGAACGGAAAACCGGGCGATATCTTTGTCCAGAAAGCGCCGGCGGCAACCATCGACACCTTGGCCAATGCCCTGAAGAAGCTTTTCAATGCGAATAATGAAATCCGGATCATCGGGACCCGGCATGGGGAGAAGCTCTATGAAACGCTTCTGACCCGGGAAGAAATGGCCAATGCCAAGGACATGGGTGACTATTACCGCATTCCGTCGGATATACGGGATCTGAATTATTCGTGTTATTTCACGGAAGGGGAGACGAAGGTCTCCAGCCTGGAAGATTATAATTCCCACAATACCCTTCGTCTGGATGAGGATGGCCTGATCGCTTTGCTGCTGAAGCTCGACTTTGTCAGGAAGGCCCTGGAAACAGGAAAGATTGATTTGTAAACTATTGAAAAAATGTGAATTGCTTTGAGAAGGGGCGATTTGGATATGAAGGAAAAGAAACGAATCTTGATTCTGGGTGGAACCGGAATGCTGGGGCATTCCCTGCTGCGGTATTTTTCCCTGGTTCCTGACTATGATGTTTACGCGACGGCGCGCAGTCCGGTCGGGTTAGAGAAGCATTTTTCGCAGGAATTGCTCGAACGGTTCTGCTCCGAGAGCGTTGATGTCAATTATTTCGAGAGTGTAATCCGCGCCTTGGCCTCCGTTCACCCGGATGTGGTCATCAACTGCATCGGCATCATCAAGCAGCTTCCTGCTGCCAGCGACCCCCTGACCGCGATCACGGTTAACGCCTTGTTGCCCCACAGGATTTCCCTCCTCAGCCGCGCTGCCGGCGCCCGGCTCATCCATATCAGCACCGACTGTGTTTTTGACGGCAGAAAGGGCATGTACACGGAAAAGGACCAGTCCAATGCCGAGGATCTGTATGGTCGGACGAAATTTCTGGGAGAAGTCGGCGATCCCCACTGCGTGACGCTGAGGACATCCATCATCGGGCACGAACTCAAAGGAGGATACGGGCTGATCGATTGGTTTCTTGCACAGCCCCAAAAGGTTCGAGGCTTCCGCAAAGCCATTTACTCTGGTTTTCCGACGGTCGAGCTTGCCCGGATCATTCATGATTACGTTCTGCCGAATCCCGACCTCAGCGGGGTCTATCATGTCTCCTCCGAACCCATCTCCAAGTATGATCTGCTCCGGAAGGTAGCGGACCAGTATGGAAGGGAAACGGAGATTGCGCCTGACGATGATTTTGTTCAGGACCGCTCTCTGGATTCCACCCTTTTCCGTGAAAGAACCGGCTATCAGCCGCCTTCATGGGATGACCTCATCCGGGGGATGCACGATGATTTCCTCGCCAACCGCAGGTTTTACTCGGTGTGAGATAATCAGGAAGGAAGGCAGGTAACTTATGGCTCTTAAAGTATTGACCCTTGTCGGAACGCGCCCGGAAATCATCAAATTGAGCAGGGTGATTCATGAGCTGGATCTTCACACGGAGCACCTGCTCGTTCACAGCGGTCAAAATTATGATTATGAACTGAACGAAATCTTTTTTCAGCAGTTGGGGATCAGGAAACCTGACCACTTCCTTAATGCTGCTGGAGAGACCGCGGCCCAGACGATCGGCAACGTGATCGCCAAGGCAGACGAACTCTTCGCTGCCACCTGTCCCGATGCCTTCCTGCTCCTCGGGGATACGAACAGTTGTCTCGCGGCGATCTCGGCCAAGAGGCGCAAGATCCCGATCTTTCACATGGAGGCAGGGAATCGCTGCTTCGACCAGCGCGTGCCGGAAGAGATCAATCGGAAAATGATCGATCATATCAGCGATATCAACCTGCCTTATACCGAGCATGCCCGCCGTTATCTTCTGGCTGAGGGTCTTAAGCCGGAGACGGTCATCAAAACCGGTTCCCCCATGAAGGAAGTGCTTGCCCATTATCGGCCGCAGATCGACGCTTCCGATTGTCTGGGAAAATTGAATGTGGAACCACAGCGCTATTTTGTCGTAAGCGCCCATCGGGAAGAGAATGTTGACAGCGAAGTCAATTTCCGTGATTTGCTGGAATCCTTGAAGGGGATCGCGGAGAAATATGATTTCCCGCTGATTGTTTCCACCCATCCGCGAACAAGAAAACGGATGGAAAACATGAGTCCCGGAGATTTTGACCCGCGCATCCAATTTTTAAAGCCCCTGGGATTTTTCGATTATGTGAAGCTCCAGATGAATGCCTACTGTACCGTATCGGACAGTGGCACGGTCACCGAAGAGTCGTCCATCCTGAACTTCCCTGCCATAACGGTCAGGCAAGCTCACGAACGGCCGGAGGGAATGGATGAAGGAACGCTGATCATGTGCGGACTCAAGAAAGAAAGAGTACTTGACGCCATCGATGCGGTGCGGTCACATTTTGTTGAAAATGAGCGTCCATTCCGGATTGTTCAAGATTACGACGTGGAAAATGTGTCGAAGAAGGTTTTGCGCATCATTTTGAGCTATACGGATTACGTGAACCGCACGGTATGGCATCGGCCATGAAAACCTGGGTTCTCTGATTGCCGTCATGCGAATTTTGCTTGTGGTTGTTTACTACCTGCCGAGTACCAGTTCCGCGGCCAAGCTCATCCATGACCTGGCCGTGGAATTTACGAACCAGGGCCATGAGGTTACGGTGCTGGCGCCTGACGCGAATACGGCTTCGGATCTCCAATGCAGCCATGATGACAAGGTTCGGGTGGTCAGGGTCAAAACGGGTGAGATAAAAAATGCATCCCGGATTCTGCGCGGCTATCGAGAAATTTCCCTCTCCGCGATGATATGGAAAAAGGCAAAGAGCTTTTTCCCTGAAAATTCTTTTGACCTGATCGTCTATTATTCCCCTACGATATTTTTTGGCCCGCTCGTCAAGCGGTTGAAGCATCGGTTCCATTGTCCCGCCTACCTTGTTCTTCGGGATATTTTCCCTCAGTGGGCTCTTGATTCCGGGGTGTTGAAAGAAGGAGTGTCCTATCGACTTCTAAAGCATTATGAAAAGATCAATTATGATGCGGCCGACATCATTGGCATTCAATCCCCGGCAAACATGCGATATTTTTCCGCACAGGGGTTGGACAAAAAATATCGTCTCGAAGTGCTTTACAACTGGATATCGTTCAAGGAAAACGATGAGCCTGTCCGCCATTTTCGGGAAACATTCGGATTGGAAGGGAAAGTGATTTTCTTTTACGGCGGAAACATCGGGATTGCCCAGGATATGGATAATCTCATCAGATTAGCCGTGAGGATGAACCAGGTACCGGAAGCGTATTTCCTTCTTGTTGGTGAAGGGAGTGAGGTTTCCAGACTGAAGAACGAGATTCAAAAGGCGGGTCTGACAAACATCGGGATTCATCCCCCGGTGAGTCAGGAAATCTATATGGGGATGCTTGCTCACATCGATGTGGGATTGATTACCCTGGATCGTAATCTGAAAACGCAGAACTATCCGGGGAAGATGCTGGGATATATGTATCACGCAAAACCGATCCTGGCGAGCATCAATCCCGGAAACGATCTGCAGGATCTTCTGCAGTCCCATGAAGCCGGACTGGTTTGTTTCAACGGTGAGGATGAAGTGTTCTACAGGCAAGCCCTACGCTTGACCGAAAACCCTGCTTTGCGGGCAAGGTTGGGGCAAAACGGCAGACGCCTTTTGGAAAATACGTTCTCCGTATCCTTGGCGGCAGGGCAAATTTTATCGCATTTTCGAAATTGAATGAGAGTGGGTATTCACCGGATAAATAGTCCCGCCGAAGCGCGGCGGGTTTTGATTACGGGTGCAACCGGCGCTATCGGGCCGCGAGTCGTTCAGGCGATGAATCAGGCCGGATTTCGAGTGCGTGTTTTTTCCGCCGATCCTCCTTCCCCGGGCATGCTGCCGCAAGATACAGAAGTGACCATCGGCGATGTCAATGATCAGGAGGCCGTAAAACTTGCCCTGCGGGGTGTTGATGCTGTCGTGCATCTGGCGGCTCTCCTGCACATCGTCAATCCAATGCCGGAAATGCGCGAGAGATACGAGCAGGTTAATATCGGCGGCACGTCAACGGTCGTCGAGGCGGCGATAAAGGAGGGTGTGAATCGCATCGTCCTGTTCAGCACGATTGCCGTGTATGGAGAGACCCATGGGCGAATCCTCAACGAAGAATCGCCAACCCAACCTGAAACGGATTACGGTCGGACGAAACTTGCCGCTGAAAAAATCGTTTTGAATGCAAAGGGGAGTGACGGAAAACCATTAGGGACCGTACTGCGTTTGGGGGCGGTTTATGGCTCCCGCATCAAGGGAAATTATGAACGGTTGACTCAGGCCCTCGCCGGAAATCGCTTTATCCCGTTGGGAAAAGGGGACAATCGACGGACGCTGGTTTACGATAAGGACGTGGGGCAGGCGGCTTTACTTGCAGTTTCTCATCCCCGTGCGGCAGGCCGTATCTTCAATGTCACGGATGGTCACTTTCATGCGCTCAATGAAATTATTGAGTCCATCTGCTCGGCCTTGGGACGCAAACCACCGCGATGGTCCCTGCCTGTGGGGCCCACACGCTTGCTGATCAGGTTAATCGAGAAAGGAAGCGTTTGCCTCGGATCAAAACCCTTTGTTACACAGGGAATGATTGAAAAATATATTGAGGATGTTGCTGTTGAAGGAAGACGTATTCAAGCGGAACTTGGCTTTGTACCCCATTACGACTTAAAGACAGGATGGGAGGAGACGATCACGGAAATGCGGAATGGTAAAGGAATATGAAACGTTTCTTTGACTTCTGCCTTTCCCTGTGCCTGATGGCCGTTTTGCTGCTTCCCATGATGACCATCGCTCTTCTGGTGAGGTTGACATCCAGAGGGCCTGCGCTGTACTGGTCTGATCGGGTTGGGGTGAACAATAGAATTTTCAGGATGCCGAAATTCCGGACCATGCGCATCGACACGCCGGCAGTGGCAACCCATCTTTTGCACAATCCCGATGCGTACCTGACACCGATCGGGTCTCTCTTGCGGAAGTCGAGCCTGGACGAATTGCCCCAACTGTGGAGTGTCCTCAAGGGGGACATGAGTTTTGTGGGTCCTCGCCCCGCCCTGTTTAATCAGGAAGATCTTGTTTCCTTGAGGACGAAGAAGGGCGTTCATACCTTAATTCCCGGGATAACGGGTTGGGCGCAGATCAACGGCCGGGATGATCTTGCCATCCCGGTTAAAGTGTCCTATGATGAATATTATCTGAAAAACCGTTCGCTTTCACTGGACCTTAAAATCCTGATTCGGACCTTCATCAAGGTTCTGCAAAAAGAAGGGGTACGACATTGAAATGATCCGGTTTTTTACTGCTCCCACGCCGCACAAGCGGCTTTTGTTTTTTCTGCTGGGGGATATTTTCTTTATCTGCCTGTCCCTCTACCTTTCCTTCCTGATCCACTTTAACTTCAACCAGGCGGTGGATTATGTCGGGCTGATGAAAACGGTCCTGCCCTATTTTCTGGTCGTAAAGGTGTTCTTCCTGGCGCTGTTCCGCGGATACCGGATGACCTGGCGCTACGTGGGGGTATCGGATATGACCAACATCATGGCTGCAATCATGATTTCCGACCTGGTCCTGATGGTTGCCAGCTTTCCCATTCCCAATTTGGGGTACATCCAGTTCCCCCTCGAAGGCTATGTCAAACGAATCTTCATCGTGGACGGCATTTTTTCGCTTTTCTTCATCGGCGGAATGAGGATTGCTAAGCGGGTCTATCTGGAGGTGATACGAAAGAGAGGCCCCGTTGTTAAACAGGGTAAAAGAACGCTGATTCTGGGAGCGGGAAATACGGGAGAGATGATCCTGCGGGATATGGCCAGGCAGCGGTTTTCCGGTTTTCATCCCGTTGGTCTGCTGGATGATGACCTTCGCAAGGTGGGGGTCTATATCCATAGCGTCAAGGTTCTGGGAACCACGGATGAACTGGAAAGCATGGTTTCCGGCAATGAAATCGATGCCGTCATTATTGCCATCCCCTCCCTCAACCACAAGAAACTCAGGTTGCTCTATGATGCCGCAAGGAGGTCCGGGGTGAGCACCATTAAATTTGTTCCCCGGATCTATAATTTTGAGCGGCCCGAGATAAATCTGAAGGCTCTCGATGATATTGGAATTGAAGACCTGATCGGTCGGCAGGCCATCAGCGTCGATTTTCAGGACATCCGGGCTTTTCTGACCGGCAGGTCCATCCTGGTGACCGGCGCGGGCGGCTCCATCGGCTCGGAAATCGTCACCCAGGTGTGTTCCTTTTCCCCCCGCTGCCTGATTCTGTTTGACATTGATGAGACGGATCTGCATAATCTCCGGCTGCGCTTGCAGCGACTGTTCCCCGAGATTGCGGACAAAATTCACTATGTGACGGGTGATGTGCGGGATCGGGGAAGGCTGGCGGAAGTTTTCTCGGCTTACGCCCCCCGGATCGTGTTTCATGCCGCCGCCTATAAGCATGTGCCGATGATGGAGTTCAATCCCAAGGAAGCCGTCAAGGTCAATATCTTCGGAACGTATGCCCTGGCGGAAGCGGCGATGACGGGCGGCGTCGAGAAGTTCATCATGATCTCCACGGACAAGGCCGTCCGTCCGACCAGCGTGATGGGGGCGACCAAGAGGATGGCCGAGCATGTCTGCCGGGCATTTCAGGAAGCCGCAGGGGGGGGAACAGACGGGAAAGCAACCCGGTTTGTCTCCGTCCGTTTCGGCAATGTCCTGGGAAGCAGGGGGAGCGTCCTGCCTCTGTTCCTGGATCAGCTGAAGCACGGAGGGCCGTTGACCGTCACGCACCGGGACATGAAGCGGTATTTCATGACGATTCCGGAGGCGGTGTCCCTGGTGCTGCAGGCCTCGACGATGGGCAGCGGAGGCGAGGTCTTTGTCCTGGATATGGGGGAGCCGGTTAGGATACTCGATGTCGCCGAAGAACTCGTCCGTCTCCATGGGCTTGAACCGTACCGGGATATCGAAATCCAATTTACCGGCTTGCGGCCGGGAGAGAAACTGTTTGAGGAAATTCTTACGGCCGAGGAGGGTACCGTCGCCAGCCGGCACGAGAAGGTTTTCATCGCCCGGAACAGCGAGAAGTACTCCCTGGAAGAGTTTCAAGGCATCCTGGACGATTTTGAAAGCCAGGTCAAATCTCTTGAGCCCGGCAGTCACGAAGCCATTAAAACGCTTTTGAAGAAGTACGTGAAACATTATGAGGCGCCGCCTGGAAGCGCATAAAGTTTTTGACTCTTTCCCTCAAAGGAATAAGCTACCTTGTAATACAGAAAGGATTGTCTATGGATGCTGAAGAACAGCTGAGGTCGGTCAGCCCCGGCGGTGAAAGCTTCGCCCTTCCCCTGCCCGGAGATTATCCCGGGGAATTTGAACGGTTGAAGCAGGTGGTTGAGGAGCAGCGGGCCCTGGGCCGGGAGATTGTCGTGGTCATGGGGCTCGGCTTTGTGGGGGCGGTGATGGCCGGCGTGGTGGCAGACGCCATCGATAAAGCGACAGGGAAGCCCAATAAATTTGTCATCGGCGTACAGCGGCCCTCGGTGCGTTCGTTTTGGAAGATCGCTCTGTTCAATCGGGGGATCGCCCCGGTGGAGGCGGAAGACCCCGATGTGGCCCCCCTGATCCGGCGCTGCGTGACCGAAAAGAAAACCCTGATGGCCACCTTCACCGAAGACGCCCTGTCCCTGGCCGATGTGGTGGTCGTGGATGTACAGTGCGACTACCTCAAGGAGGAGCTGGGCGACGTTCGCACGGGCCATGCCGATATCGAAGCCCTGGAGGAAAGCCTGAAGATCATCGGGGAAAAGATTCGTCCGGAATGCCTCGTGCTGATTGAGACGACGGTTCCTCCCGGAACCACGGAATACATCGCCTATCCGATCGTCAAGAAGGCCTTCGAGCGGCGGGGCCTCAAGACCGCGGAGCCTCTGCTGGCTCATTCCTTTGAACGGGTGATGCCCGGCCGGGAATACGTGGCTTCCATCCGGGATTTCTGGCGGGTTTGCAGCGGGGTGAACGACACTGCCCGGGAGCGGGTGACGCGGTTCCTCTCGGAAATCCTGAACGTGGAGAAGTTTCCCCTGACCGTGCTCGACCGTCCCATCGAAAGCGAGACCTGCAAAATTGTGGAGAACTCCTTCCGGGCGACTCTCCTGGCTTTCCTCGATGAGTGGAGCGTTTTTGCGGAACGCAACGGCGTGGACCTGATCAAGGTCATCCAGGCCATCAAGATGCGCCCCACCCACTCGAACATGATTTTCCCCGGTCCCGGCATCGGCGGCTACTGCCTTCCCAAGGACGGAGGACTGGGCGTATGGGCCTACCGAACCCTCATGGGATTTGAAGACGACATCTTCAAGCTGACGCCCATGGCCATCGACATCAACGACACCCGGGCGCTCCACGCCGCGGAACTGGTGAGGGATGCCCTGCGCAACATGGGAAAGATCGTTGCCGCTTCGAAAATCGCCGTGCTTGGGGCCTCCTACCGCGAAGACGTGGGCGACACGCGCTACAGCGGGTCGGAGATGCTGGTGCGCAAGCTGACGGAAATGGGTGGAGAAATCGCCGTCCATGATCCCTATGTCCAGCACTGGTGGGAGTTTGAGAAGCAGGATACCTATCCCACCCCGGGTCACTCATGGTCACGGTTCTTCCGCAATCAGGAAAAGTTGACGGAGCTTCGCATCCAGCAGGATCTGGGAGAGGCTCTGAAAAGTGCCGATGCCGTCGTGCTGGCAGTCCGCCACCAGGCTTATCTGAACCTTTCGCCCGATGACCTTCTGGCCATGGTGGGGAAACCCTTTGCTGTGGTGGATTGTTTCGGTATCCTGGACGACGACCGGATACGCCGCTTCCTTACCCTGAGCTGCGAGGTCAAGGGCCTGGGACGGGGGCATATCAAACGCCTCAAGGACCAGGTGCGGAATAATAAATAAGAAAGGATCGCACGTGAACTTTATCGACCTGGCTGCCCAGCAGCAGAAAATACGGTTGCAGATTGAGGAAAATATCCGGAAGGTGCTGGATCATGGCCAGTATGTCATGGGGCCGGAAATCGGAATGCTGGAGGAAACCCTGGCTTCCTACACGGGCGTGAGGCATGCCGTTGCCTGCTCGTCCGGGACGGACGCCCTGGTGCTGGCCCTGATGGCTCACGGCGTCGGTCCGGGAGATGCGGTTTTTACGACTCCCTTCACCTTCATCGCGACGGCGGAAGCCGTTGCCCTGCTCGGGGCAACCCCGGTCTTCGTGGACATCGATCCCCGGACATACAACATCGACCCGGAAAAGCTCGAACAGGCCATCGCGGCGCTGAAGGGGAACAACTCCCGTCTCCATCCCCTGCCGGCTCCTTTTCGCAATGGGGCGCTCACCCCCCGGGGAATCATCCCCGTCGACCTCTTCGGCCTGCCTGCCGATTATGACCGGATCTCGGATCTTGCCGAGGCGCAGGGCCTTTTTCTGATCGAGGATGCGGCGCAGTCCTTCGGGGCGGAGTATCACGGCAAAAAAGCCGGCGCCCTGGGCGACATTGCCTGCACCTCTTTCTTCCCCGCCAAGCCCCTGGGCGGCTACGGGGACGGCGGCATGTGCTTCACCGATGATGACGCCCTGGCGGAGCTGATGCGTTCTCTCCGGATTCACGGGCAGGGCGACGACCGTTACAACAATATCCGCATCGGGATGAACGGCCGGTTGGACACGCTGCAGGCGGCCATTCTCCTTGCCAAGTTCGCCCTTTTTCCCGAAGAGGTGATTGCCCGCCGGAAAGTGGCCGACCGCTATGGGGAGCTTCTGTCTGGAAAGGCTTCGCTCGTGGCGCCGAAGGTTCCGGCAGGCGTTCTCTCCGTCTGGGCGCAGTATTCGCTCCTGGCCCTCGACGGCGCACACCGCTCGGCTATCCAGGGGGCCCTGCAGCAGGCGGGCATTCCCACGGCAATTTACTACCCCAAACCTCTCCACGTCCAGGATGCCTTTGCCGCCCTCGGCTATCAAAAAGGGGATTTCCCTGTCAGCGACGATTGTGCGGAGCGCATCTTCAGTCTTCCCATGCACCCCTACCTGGAAGAGGATGATCAGCAGCGCATTGCAAAGGTGATCGATCCGATTTAAGGAATTACAACATTGTTTTCAAGGCTGATTCCCTGAAGCGAATAACGGTTGGATTTCCTTATCAAACAGCTGTGGCGGCAGGGAGGTGGGAACGCCGATGCGAACAGGAAGGGTCGTGAGCATCCTCTCCAACTGATGGAATGCCAAGACCGGGGCTGAGGCTTTATCTTCAGCCCCGGTCTTTTGGTAAATGGATAAGCCGTTAAAGCTGGAACCATCACCAGTACAGGTCGGTCCATTCACTGCCATTCCACATCCAGATATCCCCGAATGTTCCATAATCAGCATAGAGGAGATCGCCGGAGACAACCATGTCCTGTGGATCTGCTGGTGAAAGCTGTGTCCACGCGCTGTCCTTATACATCCAGGTGCCGGATGTTCCATAATCAGCATAGAGGAGATCGCCGGCGGCAGCCATACTCTGTGGATCCGCTGGTGAAAGTTTCGTCCAGGTGTCGCCATTGTACATCCAGGTACCGGATGCTCCATAATCAGCATAGAGGAGATCGGCGGCGGCAACCATGTTCTGCGGATCTGCTGGTGAAAGCTTCGTCCAGGTGTCGCCATTGTACATCCAGGTACCGGATGTTCCATAATCAGCATAGAGGAGATCGGCGGCGGCGACCATGTCCTGCGGATCTGCTGGTGAAAGCTTAGTCCAGGTGCTGTCCTTATACATCCAGGTGCCGGATGTTCCATAATCAGCATAGAGGAGATCGCTGGCGGCGACCATGTCCTGTGGATTTGCTGGTGAAAGCTGTGTCCATGTACTTCCGTTCCACATCCAGGTTCCGGATGAACCATAATCCGCATAGAGCGACGAACCGGAAGCGACCATCCTCCGTGGATCTGCTGGTGAAAGATTAGTCCATGTGCTGCCATTATACATCCAGGTGCCGGATGTTCCGTAATCGACATAGAGGAGTGAGCCGGAAGCAACCATGTTCTGCGGATCTGCCGGTGAAAGCTGTGTCCATGCACTGCCATCCCACATCTCGGTACCGAACCCGAAGCCGACATAGAGGAGTGAACCTGAGGCAGTCATCCGGTAACGGGTGAATGTAAGTTGAAAAAATCCGGTTGCCGTAAAATTTGTTCCTTCATAAGCACCGGAGGCATACCCGGAAGCAGTCATGCTGATGTTGCTCCCATCTTCGCTGATGGTTCCAGATCCTGTCAGAATATTCTGGGTAAAAGTAAGGCCGTCTTCGAACTGCAAGAGCTTCGCTAATTCACCCGTTATTTGTATATTGCTTCCCAAAATCGTCCCAGTGAATCCGGCGGGTCCAGCATCGTACAATAAGAACGTTGGATTGCACCCGTTTTGGTCAATCGTGACCATGTTGCTTCCACTAATATCTTCGGTAAATGATTCGCCGAAGTAAGAAATGGTCAACGTACCCGTTTGAGAAACATACCATTTTCCTGAAAGGTCCATGCATTGTGCACATAAGGTGTTTGCCGAAAAGAAAAGCACAACGAAAAACAGGAATGCCGCAGCCTTTTTCACCAGAAAACAAGGAATGGATAAAAAAACCTTACTGAGCTTCATATTGCAGTCCTCCTTTCTCTTTCTCGTTTCATAAAATGCATTTCCTGTTTCTTGAAAAAGAGACAACCAGACCAGAAAAGGACGGTACCACTAATGATAAAACCTGCTGTGAAAAGGGATGATGGGCACGTCTGTCTTTCGCCCGGCGGTCACAAAACGGGAATCCTCTGCCCTCAATTACGATTTCCCCCGCCCTGGGAGGATGATCCATCTCATCAGCGATGAGGGAGGCGCTTCTGATCGGCGCTGACACTGAAGCCAAGCGCGCGTGAACTAACAGGACCGGTCAGCAGGGCACAACGAATAGTCGGCTCCTTTACGGGGGGCGTGGATATAAAAATTACGATCCAAGCTGATCATGATAGCAGAATGTAATATGTCTAAAGAAAACAGCCAAGTGTGAGTTTTTTGTATGAACTGCCGGATCAATATCCCATCCGGAGAAAAATTCTTTAATAGCTTTATCGTACGCTAACCCTTACCCTTATTTCAATAAAATCTTTCCCTCCGCCAGAAGCTCCCTCTGGATCATGAGAAGTTTCCTGCTCAGAAAGGACTCCGTTTCCCGGTCAAGGCGGAAGAACTTGACAATGACGTATTCCAGGTCCTGGGACCGCTCGACCGTCCGCGGAGGATTGTCGATCCGGATGATCTTCCCGTCGATTTTGAACGAGCGGTTGCCGGAACAGAGCGTCAATGAAACCTCTCCATAGTCCAGGGGCGGTTCCATGAGCCGATGGCTGAACTGAACGCCGCCGATGGAGATGTCGATCAGGTTGACCTTGACGCCGTCAGCCAGGAGAGTAAGGCCGCTTTCCGCCGTCGGCCGCACCCGATAGTGCCTCCGCAGATTGATCTCCGCCGGTTTTCCTTCCTGCTTCAGCACGAAAGCGGGAACGAGATCAGAGGCGGAGAGAGGGTACCGGGCTACATATTCCAACACGATTGCCGGAAAGCCCATCCGGACCGGTTCCTGTCCTCCGCGGGTGGTGACGGTGCTGGCGTTGACCCGCGCACCGAGATGCCGGCGGGAGAGGGGGGGCGAGGTCTGAGAGATGAGAAATCGCTCGCCGAAAACATCATAGACCATCGCCTTTCGTGCGATGACCCGATCGTTCTGCAAGTCGGCTTCCAGAACGATATCAAGCCGCGATCCCGCCTTCACGCATCCAACTCTTTTCCCTTGATCTCTTCCGATGATCGTGATTCCAGTCCCCTGTCAAGGCGTACCCGGACCGGCAGTGACCGGGCTCCTCCGTGCGCCGCACCATGCCCGCCTTCCCCTGCCGCGATCATCCCCGTGCCGGAAGGGGCGTCAGCCGTTATGGGTCGACTCGATGTACTCCACGACTTTCTCGGCGATCGTGCGCACGGTGTACTCGAACTGCGCCTCATCCTGGCTCAGAAGAGTCATTCGGAAGCCGGGGAGGGCGGTAAAGAAGGAGGTTAGCGGAACCACGCAGATTCCCGTCGCGCCGAGGAGATAATAAACGAAACGCTTGTCGCATTCGATGGATTCCGGCGTCATCGATTCGATGTAGCGGCGGATGTCTGGATTTTCGATCTTCAGGGTCTGCCGGCCGTTGAGGACCGCCTCGTTGAAAACGATGGTGAAATAAAAGGCGCCGTTGGGTCTGTTGACCATGATATAAGGGACGTCCTTCAGCAGTTCATAGGCCAGATTGGAGAATCGTTCGTAGTGGCGGAGCCGCTGGTTGCGATAGCCCTCGTATTCCGGGTGGGTCATGATTTTGGGAATCGAAATCTGGGGCAGCGTCGTGGAGCAGACTTCGGACATCTTCTGATCCAGGATCGCCGCCATGTAGCTGGCGAAGCGTTCGTCCTTGTCGGCGTTGTAGATCTCGATCCAGCCGCACCGGGAGCCCGGCCAGGGGAATTCCTTGGAGATTCCCTTCATGGCGAACCCCGGGACCTCGCCGATGATGTCCGACAGGGGGACGGTCTTCTGCCCGTTATAAACGATATTGTGGTATGTTTCGTCAAAGATGAGGAAGATATCATACTTTCTGGCAATATCCACGATTTCCCGCAGGGCTTCTTCCGGATAGACAAATCCCGTGGGGTTGTCGGGGTTGATAACCAGGATGCCCACGATAGAGCGGTAACTTTTGACCTTCTGCTCCAGTTCCTGGATGTCCGGATGCCAGCTCCGGTAAGGATTCATCCGGTACGTGTTGGGCGGGAAGGAGGCGTGAAGCACTTCTGCGAGCAGGTGGGTGGAGTAGGTCGGCTCCGGCATGATAATGCGGGCATCAACGCGGATGGCGCTGTAGGCGCGGGCGATGGCATCCCCCAGGCCGTTGAAGAAGATGATGTCTTCCGGAGAGATCTGCTTCTTACCGCGGGAGTTGACCCGATCGGCCAGGAACCGGCGGGTTTCCAGCATTCCCTTGGTCGGCGAGTAGCCGTAGGAACGGTCTTCCTGCATGATCTCGGTGAGCGCCTGTTTCATCCATTCCGGGATCTGTTCCCCTTTCTGGATGGGATCGCCGATGTTTTCCCAGATCACTTCCATTCCATATTCCTTCAGCCGGTTGGCGACATTAACAATGTTGCGGATTTCATAAACCAGGCCGGTCCCGCCCTTGGCGATATCGAGTCTCATAACCTTAACACCCCTTTGAAATTCCATGGTTTCTGCTACGGATGGAAGCATTTTGACTAGTATACTTCAGGAAAAATATCCACAATTTTTTTGTGACGCTCTTCACGCCTTCAGGGTAGGAGCTCATTGCATATCCGGGTGAATTGTGATTTTATAAACCCGGTATTCCGCTGAATCCGTAAATAGGGTGCGGCATTGGAACAGAGGGGAGTCAGGAAGGCATGATGGATCATTCGTGGTTGTGGGTGGACAGCGACGCCAAGGTGGAAGAGGCGAAGGACGATCTGGAGCGCTCGTCGCTGATCGCCCTGGATACGGAATATGATTCCCTCCACTATTTCCGCGCGAAACTCTGCCTGGTTCAGATCCGGGCGGCAAAGCGGACCTACGTTTTTGATCCCCTCAACGGCATTGATCTTAGTTTCCTCCGGCCTTACTTTGCCGATTCCGACCTGCTCAAGGTTGCCCACGCGGGGGACAACGACATCCGGATCCTGAAGCGCGATTACGGCTTTGAATTTCGCAACCTTTTTGACACCCACCGGGCTGCGCATCTCCTGGGGTGCCGATACCTGGCTCTGTCGCGCATTGTGGAGGAGTATCTGGGCGTGGAAATCGAAAAGACGAAAACCATGCAACGCTCGAAATGGGAAGTCCGACCTCTTTCGGCAGGACAATTGCAGTACGCTGTACAGGACACCGCTTATCTGGCCGATCTGTACCGTCGGCTGGATGAAAAGCTTTGCCGGAGGGGGATGAAAGATCAGGCCCGGAAAGCCTTTGAGGAAATCGCTGCCGTGAGCTGGCGGGAGAAGACCCTCGACCTGGTGGGCCACCGGAA
>CAZKRB010000018.1:0-11871 GCA_964555065.1 uncultured Syntrophus sp. | reverse complement strand
CTGGAAATGTGATGCGCAAGCGGGTCAAAACGCGGGAACTGAACCCGGGGATGCATGTCCGCCTGGAGCTTCCCTGGTATCAACATCCCTTTTTAAAAAACGCCTTTGTCATCTCCTCGGGAAAAGATATTCAGCGGCTTCTCAGTGCGGGCATTGAAGAAGTCGTTGTGGATGTGGCCCTGTCCGAGGATGTTCCGGCGAAGAAAGCCCCGGAGGAAAATTCCCGCTGCCGGGACGGCCTTGCCTCTCCTCAGCCGGTCCGGACACCCACTGAGCTGATCCCTCCGGAACTGCACGAGGCGCTTCATGATTCACGCCTTCTACCGGAAGAAAAGGCCGGCATCGTAAAAAAATCCTGCCTGCTGCTGATGGAACATCTCCTGGAAAGTCCCACGGCGGAAAATATCCACACCGCCAAAAAGGGTATTTATGACGTCGTGGATCTGATCATGTCGGAGCAGGAGATGACGGATCACCTCCTGGAAATCCTCTCACACGATTCTTCCACCTACACCCATTCCGTCAACGTGGGCATTCTGTCGGTGTCTCTGTCCAAAGCGCTTTTCGGCCAATCGAGCGATCACAACATGCGGGAACTGGGAGCGGCCTTTTTCCTTCACGACCTCGGCAAGGTCCGCGTCGATTCCCAATACATCAACAAACCGGGAAAGCTGACGGCTGAGGAGATGCGGGAGATGAAGCGCCATCCTTCCCACGGCTTCAACATTCTCGGTAACGCCCGGGAATTGACCGATGAATGCCGCCTCATTGTCCTGGAGCATCATGAGCGGGATGACGGAAGCGGGTATCCCCGCGGACTCCGGGGAGACGAGATTCACCTGTATGCGCGGATCTGCTCTCTTGCCGATGTTTATGACGCCCTGACTTCCGTGCGTTCCTACAAACAGCCCCTGACGCCCTTCTCCGCCTTGAAGGTGATGAAGGAGGAGATGATCGGCCATTTCTCCCCGAAGCTTTTTGAAAAGTTTGTCCTGCTGTTCTGCTGAGGGAGAGGCAACGTCCGCCATGACGGAGGGGCCGGTAAGGTCAAGGCCGCCAGGGCAGAGCGCCCTTGGAGAAGCAGAGAATCAAAAATCCCGCCGTGCAATGGTGAACCAGGGAACGGTGGGAAGGGTAAGCGTTTCCAGGGAATCCCCTTCGTAGAAGACCCTTTCCAGAAACAGTCCCGAAGGCGGCGCCGTGAGACGGGCGGGCTCTTCCGAGGGGCCCTTCAGCATCTGCCGGACCTCCTCAATGTTCAGATTCTCCCGCCCCACTTCGACCATTACCCCGACCATTCGCCGGACCATCTTCCAGAGGAAGTGGGAGCCCGTGACCCGGAAAAAGATCATATCGCCCGCGGCCTGCAGCTCCGTGGCCTCAACTTTGACCTGGGTAGGGGCCTGACGATCCATCCGCTTGTCGGCAAAGGAAGAAAAATCGTGGAAGCCGGCAAAGAGGTTGCTGACGGCCTGCATTTTTTTCAGTTCCAGGTGATCCCGGATCCACCAGACGTACCGCTTTCCGAAAGCGGTGCGGTGGCCGGAAATCACGTAAAGATAGCTGCGCAGACGGGCGGAGTGGCGGGCATGAAACAGGGGGGCGGCCTCTTCCACCCGCAGGATGTTGATGTTGGACGGTAGGGCGTCGTTCAGGCCTTCCAGCAGTTTGCGCGGGGGAATCTGCCGGGCTGTTTCCAGATGGGCCACCTGGGCGAGAGCGTGGACGCCGGCATCCGTGCGGCCGGCACCCTGGATGTCGGCCGGCGCTCCCAGCAGACCCTCGGCAGCACGGAGCACGGCGCCCTGGATGCTTTTGGCGTTTTTCTGCATCTGCCAGCCGCTGTAGCCGGTGCCGTCATATTCCAGGGTCAGTTTGTATTTCGCCGGAGTTGAATCCCTTTTCCTGGCCCTTTCCGTCGATGGTCTCACTTTTCGCAACGTTATTCCCCTTCAGTGTCTGGAGAAGTAGACTTCCCCGATCTGGCCTTCCGCGCGGCTATTCGTATCCTGGGAGTCGATGTACAGGGCGATGCCCCGGGTAGGCCCCTTGGGTTCCCCCCTGCCGACATCCTTGAAGAGACGGCGGTAGTCCTCATAGATGTTGCGCTTTTCCGTATACCAGGTGTCCAGCCGGTCGGTCCCGTTGCGGCTCACGATATAGCGCAGTTTGTCCCCACCGGGTTTCGGGCTCCTTCCCATCCAGCCTTTCGGGGCTTCATTGTCCCAGACGTAGCCGATGACGGGCGTGTTCAGCCGGGCGGGAAATCCGAGGGGCTGAAAGGCCACGTAAAGCTGCAGGGCCTGGTCGTCCTGGCCGCAGTGCCGGACGTCGCCCCCCTTCGGGAGCCGGTTGGCCTTCCAGCGCCAGGTCAGATAAGGGTACTGGCGGATATCGACCCGGACCGTCTTTTTAATTCCGAAGGAGGAACTCCCTTCGCTGAGGAGATGAAGATAAACCGCGTCGCCCTCCTTCCTCAGGGAAAGCGCCGGATTGCCGGCATTTTTATCCAGAACCCACCCGGGAGGGACGCCTGCTTGCAGGGGGAAGCCTCCGAAGCGGGCGGCAGGAATGACGCCGGTTTTTTCCGAAAGTCCGGGGCTCGATCCGACGAAGACGGCGGCAAGCGCGAGAACCAGGCAGAGAATCCCGATGGTCTTCCCTGCTTTCATCGGACAGCGCCTTTGCCCGCGTAGCGTTTCATGATCTCCGTGCGGGTCAGGACGGCGTCGACCCGGGGAATGAGGGCCTCGATGTTGGCGCGGCCGCCTTCTTCCCGGTCAATCAGGGCGATGACCCGGTCGACAATCAGGCCGGCCTCGCGAGCCCTCTCGATGGCCGTGATGGTGGAGCCTCCCGTCGTGATGACATCGTCGAGAATCACGACCCGCTCACCGGCCTCCACGGCCCCCTCCAGGGCGCTTTTGGTTCCGTGGCCCTTGGCATCCTTGCGAACGATGAACGCTTTGACGGGCTTGCCCTTCTGGTAGGAGATGACGGCCAGGGCGGCCGCCAGCGGATCGGCGCCCAGGGTCAGTCCTCCGGCGGCGGTGACGTCCGCGTCGGCCAGCATCTCTGACAGGAGGCTGCCGATGAGGTTCATGCCTTCGGGGTTCAGGGTTGTGGGTTTACAGTTGAAATAGTAAGGGCTCTGCCTGCCCGAGGCCAGGGTGAAGGGCGGGTCTTCACTGTACTTGAAGGATTTTTCCAGGATAATGTCGATCAGGCGCTGCTTCATGGCTTCTTGCGATTGCATGGTTTGCCTCCCTGCAAAGTTTGTGAATAGGAAAGAATCGGGCCTTGCCCCGGCGAGGATGGAATTTACTTTTCCGCCCGGCGGATGAGCTGTTCCACGACGCGGACCGCCTCCACCCCATCCCGGGCGTAAGAGGCGCCGACGGCTTCGGCGTAAGATCGGGTCACGACGGCGCCGCCGATCAAGAACGGGCAGGATAGCTCTTCCCTGCGGGCCTCTTCGATGGCCGCTTTCATCGAAACCATGGTGGTGGTCATCAGGGCGGACAGGCCGACCACGTCGGGGGCTTCCCGGCGGATGGTTTCCAGGATCGTCTCCGTTGGGACGTCCTTGCCGAGGTCGAGAACCCGGAAACCGTGATTTTTCAGCATCAGGACCACGATATTTTTCCCAATGTCGTGGATGTCCCCTTGAACCGTGGCCATGACAACTGTTCCTCTTGCTTTCTCCGGAACTCCGCTGCTGCGCAGTCTCGGCTCCAGGACCGCCAGGGCCTTCTTCATCGCCTCGGCGCTGGCAATGAGCTGGGGGAGAAAATAGACCTTCCGGTCGAAGAGCTCCCCGACCTGGATAATGGTGGGGATCAGCAGGTCATCGACGATGCTTCTGGCCTCCAGCCCCGCCGCCAGGGCGGATTCCACCATCTCCATGATGTCGTCCCGGTTGCCCTCCCGCACGGCAGCGCGGATTTTTTCCTCCGGCGTCAAGGGGGGTGCTGCCGGGGCCGTCGAGATCGCCGGGAGGAGTCCTTCCCCGGTTCCGGCACAGCGGGCAATGTACGCGGCGGCCTGGGCATCCGTGCCCATCAGCACATCCGCCGCCCCCTTGATCGCCATCAGCTCCTCCATGGAGGGATTGGCGATGGCCATCGTCAGGCCGGAGAGCTGCGCCATGGCCAGAAAGGCGGCATTGAGCCACTTGCGCTCCGGCAGGCCGAAGGAGACGTTGGAGATGCCGAGGATCGTTTTGACCTGGAAGCGGTTTGTGCACCAGGCGATGGTCTTTAGGGTTTCCGCCGGGGCCCCGCTGTCTGTGGCGACCGTCATCACCAGGCCGTCGACCACGATGTCCTCCTTCGTAAAACCGAACCGCCGGGCTTTCCCATAGACGTCCCGGACAATGGCCGTCCGCCGGGCTGCGGTTTCGGGAACTTCGCCGTCGGCCAGGGGAAGGAGGATGAACATCGCCCCGTAGCGGGCAGCCAGGGGAAGGAGCCTCTCGCATTTTTCTTTTTCGCCCGAAATGGAATTGATCAGGGCCCGTCCCGGGTAGAGGCGCAGAGCGGTCTCGATGGTTTCCACTTTCGACGAATCGATGACCAGCGGCAGCTCTGTCGCGGCGGCCAGCAGTGAAACGACTTCCCGGATCGTCTTTTCCTCATCGATGCCGGGGACGCCCACATTGACATCGAGCAGGGCGGCCTGCTGCTGTTCCTGCTCCCGGGTCATCCGGCGGACGAGGGACATCCGGCCGGCCAGAAGCTCCTGCTGCAGGGCCTTCTTACCCGTGGGATTGAGGCGTTCGCCGACGATGACCAAGGGGGCGTTGCGCTCCAGCAGCCGGAAACTCCTCGCGGAGCTGACGGCGCCCAGGGCGATGCGGACCGGGGGGCGGGGCCGGGCAGCGCGAAGTGTCCCGGCCAGGGCGCGGATATGTTCGGGAGTCGTCCCGCAGCAGCCGCCGAGGAGATTGACTCCGGCTGCGGCGAAGGCGGGGCCCGAAGCGGCAAAGGCCGCGGCGTCCATGTCGAAGCAGGTCTCTTCCCCTTCCAGTCGGGGGAGACCCGCATTGGGTTTGGCGGCCAGCGGAACGGTGGCGTAGGGCTTCATCGCTTCGATAAAGGCCAGCATGGCCTCCGGGCCGGTGGAGCAGTTGCAGCCCACGGCATCGGCGCCGAGACTCTGGAGGGTGATCAGGGCCGAGACGGGATCGGTGCCGTTGAGGGTGCGCCCGCCGGCTTCATAGGTCAGGGTGACGAGCGTAAAGGCCGGACAGGTTTCCTTGACGGCCAGCAGAGCGGCGCGGGCCTCCTGGATGTCCATCATCGTTTCGATCACGAAAAGATCGACCCCGCCCTCGGCCAGCCCTTTGACCTGTTCCGAAAAAGCGGCAACGGCCTCTTCAAAGGGAAGATCGCCGAAGGGCTCCACGAAATGGCCGGTGGGTCCGATATCTCCGGCGACAAGGGCCCCGGGGCCGACGGCATTCCTCGCAATCCGGGCCAGTTCCCGATTGGTTTCCCGGACCTGCTGCGTTCCGTACTGGGCAAGCTTGTACCGGTTTGCTCCGAAGGTGCAGGTGTAGACGATGTCCGATCCCGCCTGCCGATAGGCCTGGTGGATGTCGGCCAGGACGTCGGGATGCTCCAGGCACCAGAGTTCCGGGCACACTCCGCCGGGCATGCCTCGTTTCTGCAACTCTGTTCCCGTGGCGCCGTCCAGGAGGAGGATTCTCTTTCTAAGAAGACGGCGGATGGCTTCCTTGGATTTCATGAAATTCCTTTCCTATACCGTGGCCGATTCTTTTCCCTTTAGTTTTTAAGCGTTTTTCTTAGCCTGTGAGGGAGCCCCTGTCAATAGCCTTTTGTCCTCACAACCTGTCCGTCTCATCCCGCTTTCCCTTCCGCTCCGGGACCACCCCGGACATAGAACATCAGACCGGCTGAACTTTCCGGTATCGCCGTCAATTTGAAGGATTGCACACATCTATAGCATATCCTGCTTATCAAAAGCACCCTATTATCTTATTGAAAATTCTTCCTGCCAAGCCTTGGATTGACACATCCGCACGATGTGTCTATATTTCTCAGAAGGAAAGAAGGATGGGCAGGCATTCTCATTTTGGCCGCCCCGATCCATGCTTTCCGTGACGCCGGTGCAGTCCATTTTTTTCTTTAGGAAAAAGCGAGACTCTGATTGTTTCCGAGAGAAGCCGGCAGGGCTCGAATGGGTTGATGCGAAAGAAGTTTTCCAATACAAGAAAAGGAGAGAGGAAGATGGAATCTGAGGTCTACAAGAAGATTTTAAACATGGCAATAGAAGGGGAAATCGAGGCGGCGACGTTTTATCAGGGCGTGTGTGACAAAACGGCGGACGACCAACTGAAACCCATTTTTGGTGGAATGGCTGCTGAGGAACGTAAACACCGCACACTATTGGAAGGTTTCCTCGCCGATGCGACGCGACCCATGAAATTCAAGGCAGGTCAGGATTACAAAGTTTCCGAAACCGTTGAGAGGCCGAAGTTCTCCCTGGAAATGAAGCCCGTTGACGCGATCATGCTGGCCATGAAAAAAGAAGAGGACGCCATGAACATGTACCTTGAATTTTCCCGGGCCAGCGATGACGCAGAGCAGAAGGGTCTCTTCGACAACCTGGCCATGATGGAACAATCCCACAAGGCGAGACTGGAGGATATCTATACCAGTATGGCCTTTCCTGAAGTGTGGTAGAAATCCGCGCCTGCTCCCCGTCGTGATGGGGTGCGGCGCGTCTTCACGGGGCGGCGTTCAGGATCCCCGTGAGGGCCGTCACGCTTTTTTCGGGGACGAGGAGGCAGCTTTCCGTCAGGGTGACACCGAAGCGTTCCAACTGCAGAAGACGATAAATCGTTCTCTGATTCTCCAGGGCAAAATCCCCGTACCCGGCGGAGTATCGCCGGGAGAGGGGCATCTTGTTCTCCCGGCGCAGGAGGCGGTGCAGGTAACTCATGATCCAATCGAGGGCGGCATCGGTCATTTCACTGGCCGTGGCGTCCATCACAACCGCCCGGGTGACGTTCCGACCGGCGGCGTCTTCATCGATAGCCGTCATGATTGCCGAACCCGCTGTTGTTCCCATCAGGGCTGCTTCTCCGCAGCGGTCAAGAAACCGGGCGAGGCGACGGCTTTCGAAAACCACCTCCTCCCCTAGGACGACGTGGCTCGGGGAGAGTTCGCGGATCGGTAGGCTTAGGACGGTCCCCTGCAAAGCGATCAGCGATCGTGCCTCCTCCATGTAGGCTTCGATTTCCCCGGTCTGCCGGGGGGAAATCCGGGTGGCGCCCTGCCGATAACCCAGGCGCCGGTAGATGGATTCCCGCGGCAGGTCGATCCGGATGGCTTTAAAGTCGATCCGGGAGCCATTCCCGGAAGCACAATCCTGTTGTATGGTCAAGGTCGGATGCTCCTTTTCGCCTTGTTGCCGGATCTCCCGCCCCCTGATGACCGCCCCTTCCAGGCGGCCCCGGCAGAGTTCGGCGATGGCCTCGATCCCCCGGAGATGCTGGGCCCGCAGCCCCGGTTTGGGCAGCCGTTTCGCCCGGATGTTCGTCAGGTGCAGGTCCTGTACCGCCAGGGCGGCCAGGGAGACCGCGTCCCGCACGATGGTTCCCGATCCGGATTTCCGGCTGCCGTCAATCTCGATCATTGTTCTCCACTTTTCCTGAAGAAGGCGTCACCCCTCGCCGCCGGGAGGCCATCACCCCCGGTTCTTGCGGGCGAGGTGCTGCATGAGTCCCCCGTCGGCGATCAGTTCCTGCATGAAGGGAGGAATCGGCTGGATTAAGAGCGGTGAAGCTTCCGCGCCCGTGATAAGAAGGGTTCCGGCATCGCCGTCGACGGTGATGGTCTGGCCTTCGGCAATCCGGTCGAACAGCTCCGCCGATTCGAAGATGGGCAGCCCCATGTTGAAGGCGTTGCGATAGAAAATCCGGGCGAAGCTTTTGGCAATGACACAGGAGACGCCGGCGGCTTTGATGGCGATGGGGGCGTGCTCCCGGGAGGAGCCGCAGCCGAAATTCTCCCCGGCGACGATGATGTCGCCCGGGCTCACCTTTTTGGGGAAATCGGGATCGGCATCCTCCATGCAGTGGGCGGCGAGGGCCTGGGGGTCGAAGGTGTTGAGATAGCGGGCCGGGATGATGGCGTCCGTATCGATATTATCGCCAAACTTCCATACTTTTCCTGTAAATTTCATCAGCGTTATCCTTAAGGGGTCGTGCGCTTCCGCCGAAGCGTCACGGTCCCTTAAGGGCGATGACGCCTTGCGGAAGACGGAGTTGAACTAGGTCAATTCATCGGGACCGGCGATTCTTCCCAGGACGGCGGAAGCGGCGGCGACGGCCGGGTTGCTCAGGTAAACCTCGCTGCGGGGGTGCCCCATGCGGCCGACGAAATTCCGGTTGGTCGTCGCCAGGGCGCGCTCGCTGGCGGCGAGGATTCCCATGTGCCCGCCCAGGCAGGGGCCGCAGGTCGGGGTGCTGATGGCGGCGTGGGCATCGAGGAAAATGTCGAAAAGGCCCTCCTTCATGGCCGTCCGGTAAATCTCCTGGGTGGCCGGGATGACGATCAGCCGGACGCGGGGATCGGCCTGACGCCCCTTCAGCACGGCGGCCGCGATCCGGAGGTCTTCGATCCGCCCGTTGGTGCAGGAACCGATGACGACCTGATCGAGGGGGACGTCGCCCACCTCGCTGATCCCTTTCGTGTTGGAGGGAAGATGAGGAAAGGCGACCTGGGGCTCGATTTGGCTGACATCGATTTCCATCGTCCGGGCGTAGACCGCATCGGGGTCGGAGGTGTAAAAGGCATAGGGGCGCTTGGCCCGGGGGCTCACATAGGCCTCCGTGACTTCGTCGGGAAGGAAGATGCCGTTTTTACCCCCTGCTTCGATAGCCATGTTGGCGATGGTGAACCGGTCCGCCATGGTCAGGGAGGCGATGGTGTCTCCCGCGAATTCCATGGCCTGGTAAAGGGCGCCGTCCACGCCGATCCGGCCGATGATGTACAGGATCAGGTCCTTTCCCGAGACCCAGGGATTAAGCTTCCCGGAGAGGACAAATTTGATCGATTCCGGGACTTTGAACCAGACCTCGCCCGTCAGCATGGCAGCCGCCAGGTCCGTGCTGCCCACGCCTGTTGCGAAGGCCCCCAGGGCGCCGTAGGTGCAGGTGTGGCTGTCCGCGCCGATCACCAGGTCGCCCGGCAGGACGATGCCTTTCTCCGGCAGCAGGGCGTGCTCCACCCCGACTTCCCCGACTTCGTAATAGTGGGTGATCTTCTGCTCCCGGGCAAAGTCCCGCAGGATCTTGGCCTGGGCGGCGGAGCTGATGTCCTTGTTGGGGGTGAAATGGTCCGGAATGAGGACCACCTTGTCCCGGTCGAAGACCTTCTTTCCCCCTGCCTTGCGGAACTCGTCGATGGCCAGTGGGGCCGTGACGTCGTTTCCCAGGGCGATATCCACCTTTGCATTGATCAGCATTCCCGGACGGACCTCCGCGAGGTCGGTATGCTTGCAAAGGATCTTTTCCGTAATGGTCATTCCCATGATGTTCTCTCCTGTTGACGGATTTTCGTCCCATTCCGATCAAGGATCAAAGCCGAGCGGCAGCGACAAACGGTAGGCCGAGGGGCCGATCAGACGGCCGACCCCTGTGTTGCCTTGATGCGGGTTGGAACAAGCCTTTCCTGATAGCGTAAAATGACGTTTTATTCAAGCCTGGCGAAGATTGCCTATTCGTATTCCGCCTTGATCTTCTTGGCGTCCCGCTTGAGGAATTCCAGGCGGTTGAGGGCGTTGATGTAGGCCCTGGCCGAGGCCACGATGACATCGAGGTCGGCGCCGTGACCCACCACGTTGCGGCCGTTGAACTTGAGCTGCACGGTCACCTCGCCCTGGGCGTCCGTCCCGCCGGAAATGGCGTTGACGGCATAGCGGAGCAGATCGTAATTGGTCCCGGTGATCTTCCGGATTGCGTCGAAGGTGGCATCCACCGCGCCGACGCCGAAGCCGGCGTCCTGGACGATTTTCTTGTCCACCTCCATCTGCATGGTGGCCGTGGGGATGGCCACGTTGCCGCTGACCACGTTGAGGTAAACCAGCTTGTACTTGTCCTCCGCCCGGTAGACCTCTTCATAGACGATGGCCTCCAGGTCCTCATCGAAGACGTGCTTCTTGGCGTCGGCCAGTTCCTTGAAGCGCACGAAAACCTTTTTCAGCTCCCCATCGGACAGGTTGAATCCCATCTTTTCCAGGTGTGCCGAAACGGCATGACGCCCGGAATGCTTGCCGAGGACCATGTGAGTCTCCGAGATGCCGACGGATTGGGGGGTCATGATCTCGTAGGTGATCTTTTCCTTGATCAGGCCGTCCTGGTGAATGCCCGATTCGTGGGCGAAGGCGTTCGCCCCGACGACGGCCTTGTTGGGCTGGACGGGGATGCCCGTGATCTGGGTGAGCAGCCGGGAGGTCTTGTAGATGCTTTCCGTCCTGATGCCCGTGGCGTAGCCGAAAAGATCTCTGCGGGTCCGGAGGGCCATGACCACCTCTTCCATGGCCGTGTTGCCCGCCCGTTCCCCGATGCCGTTGATGGTGCATTCGATCTGCCGCGCGCCGCTGCGGATGGCCGCCAGGGAGTTGGCCACGGCAAGGCCGAGATCGTTATGACAGTGCACGGAGATGACGGCCTGGGAAATATTGGGCACGTTGGCGAAGAGCTGGGCGATCAAGGCGCCGAACTCGTCAGGGATGGCGTAACCCACCGTATCGGGGATGTTCACGGTCGCCGCCCCGGCGGCAATGACCGCCTCCACCATTTCGCAGAGGTAGCCCGGATCGGTGCGGGAGGCATCCATGGCCGAAAATTCCACGTTGGGCGTGTAGCTGCGCGCCCTGGCCACGGCGGCAATCGCCTCTTTCAGGACCTGCTCCCGTGATTTTCGGAGCTGATACTTCAGGTGAATGTCCGAAGAGGAGATGAAGGTGTGAATGCGGGGATTGGCGCCGTCCTGGATCGCCTCCCAGGCCCGGTCGATATCCTCATTGTTGGCCCTGGCCAGCCCCGCGATCTGCGCGCCGCGGACTTCCCGGGCGATCTGCTGCACGGAAAGGAAATCCCCTTCGGAAGCGATGGGGAATCCCGCCTCGATGATATCCACGCCCAGCCTTTCGAGCTGGCGGGCGATCCGCAGCTTTTCCGTGGGGTTCATGCTGGCGCCGGGAGACTGCTCTCCATCCCGGAGGGTGGTGTCGAAGATATAAATCCGTTTTTCCGTTGAATTTGAATCCATGAAGGCTCCTTTCCAGAGCTAAAAAAAAGGCCATGAGCTTGCCGCCCATGGCCTTCAGGTTTCTCTCAAGTTTTCGTTTACGGATGACCTGAAAAGACCGGGCGACGGATGTGAAGACGCAGAAGGGCGAGGCCCAGTAGCAATAGGCTGTCCAGCAGAATGTCGGTCTTTTTTCCATCAACCACGGAGGTTCTATCCTTTCCTTGACAACCTCTCCTTAAAGTAAAAAGCAGAGGTTGTCAAGGAATGATTTCCCTTATTTTCCCAGCACGTACCGGCTGATCAGGTCGCCCACTTCCCGGGTGCCCCGGCCCATCTTCCCGGCTTCCATGGAGGGGAGGTCTTCCTTGATGGCCTTCTGCACCGCCCCTTCGATGCATTTCGCCGCTTCCTCCTGCCCGAGGAAATCGAGCAGCATGGCGCCGGCCATGATGGCGGCCAGGGGGTTGATGACGTTCTGCCCCGTGTACTTGGGAGCGGAGCCGCCGATGGGCTCGAACATGGAGACGCCTTCGGGGTTGATGTTGCCGCCGGCGGCGATGCCCATGCCGCCCTGGATCATGGCGCC
>CAZKRB010000017.1:0-46435 GCA_964555065.1 uncultured Syntrophus sp. | reverse complement strand
TGGTGCCCCTGCCGCGATTCGAACGCGGGGCACACGGATTAGGAATCCGTTGCTCTATCCTGCTGAGCTACAGGGGCCGAGAAATAATTGTACAGGTTGCAGCCGTTTAACATTCTTTTCCTCGGGAGTCAATATGCTTTGCTCATCTCAAGGTAGAGAATGGGGAAGAACCATTCTGAGTTCCGACTCTCACGGGTGAGACGACGAACACAACGTCGAAAATGGAGTTGCGCCGGAGGGCTAATCCTGTTAGGAACAGTGCTGAAATCTCTATTTTTTCGAAAAATGACCTGCTGAAGATTGCGCCAAAACAGAATAAAATCTCATGCGCTGACCTTCTGCCCCCATGATCGAGCGAAGAATTAAAACGGCAATCCAGAGTGAAGTAAAAAGCATGAAAAATAAAATTCCCCTGCTGCTCCTCATGGTCATTGTTGTGCTGCTCCTGCCGCTGCTTTACAATCTATCTCTGAAAAATGACGGGGAGATGAAGATCTCCGATGTACTGGTAACAAAGGACAAAACGAACGTCCTTGTCTATGCCAGGGTCTCCCATTTTTCCGGGGATATTGAGAATGCGATTCTTGCCGGAGTTCCCACAACCTTTACGTTTCGAATAGAATTTTATCAGAGCCGGAAATTCTGGTTTGATAAAAGGCTGGCTTATGCCGAATTGAAAAAAAGTATCAAGTACGACCAGATCAGAAGGACCTTTTATCTGACTGCGGATGCTCAGAAACCAGCGGAGGGCTTTCAAAAGTTTGAAAAGGCCAGACTGGCGTTAACCGAGCTCAACGGCATCCCCATCATCGGCCTCAACAGGCTGCAGAAAAATCAGTCATACTACGCCAGAGTTAAACTGGAATGGGAAAATTACCGTTTGCCTTTATACGCGGAATTTATTCGGATTTTCTTATCGCTGCGGGATTTTGAAACAGGCTGGGCCTGTCAGCCCTTTGATTTTCAGAAATGAAATATAAACGCATCCTGATCGGAATAGAGGAAGTCAAAAGAAGGCGTCGCGACCTGGTTCTCATCGCCGTCACGGTGCTGTGCATCCTTATCTTCTCCTTTATCGAGAACCACCTTTTCCAGAAGGAAAACTTGCTTCCCGAATCCAGCAATATCCTGATCTTCGGCCTGATCAACATTAACATCATTCTGATCATCCTGCTGATCTTCCTGATTATCCGCAATGTCGTCAAACTCGTCTTCGATAGGCGACAAGGGGTGATCGGCTCGAAAATGAGAACGAAGCTGGTGATCGCTTTTGTCGGCCTTTCTCTCATTCCGACTATTCTTCTTTTCCTGGTATCCATCAATTTCCTCTCCTCCAGCATCGACAACTGGTTTAATGTCCGCGTTGGGGAAGCGCTGAATAAAACACTGGAAGTCACCCAGATCTATTACCGGCAGTATGAAGAAAATGCCAAACGCCATGCCAGCCGGCTGAGTGCCGATATCAGGGAAAATAGACTTTACGAACGGGACCGGGTGGAGTATCTGAAGACGCTGGTGGAGCAGAGGCAGCAGCAGATCAAAACGATGGAGATTGAAATCTTTCTGGAAAACCGGAACCAGGGGATGATTTTCCTTGACCCGCAGCAAGGTGACATCAAACCCTTCAAGCCAGCTCCCCAGGTTATGGAGGAGGTCTTCGCCGGCAATGAGGTATCCCTGATCCAGCCCGCCGAGGAGGGCGAATTCATCAGCGGGCTGGTCCCCATTTATCCCATTGACAATCCTTCTGAAGCCATCGGTGCCGTGGCGGTCAGTTACTACGTGCCCAAAGAGCTTGTTGATAAAATATCGGTTGTATCCAGAGCATCGGAGCAATACGGCCAGCTCCACCTGATGAAAAGACCGATCAAAATCAGTTATATCGTCACGCTGTCCATTGTTACGCTGCTGATTATTTTTTCGGCAACGTGGTTCGGTCTGTTCATGGCCAAGGGAATTACGGTCCCCCTGCTCGATCTGGCCGAAGCCACCAAACGAATTGCCAGGGGAGACTTGAGTCACCAGATCGATATCGTGTCCGATGACGAGATCGGGGTGCTCGTGGATGCTTTTAATTCGATGACCCGGGATTTAAAGCAGAGCAATGAAAATCTCGAGGAGGCCAATCTCAACCTGGAACAGCGCCGGAATTACATGGAGACGGTTCTGCGCAACGTTTCCGCCGGCGTCATCTCCGTTGACGAGCAGGGGTTTATCACCACCATCAACCGGGCCGCGGAGAGAATGCTCAACATCAAAACGGAAAGGATTCTCCACCGGCGGTATGGAGACATTCTGTCCGGCGAGCACTTGAACCTGGCGGAAGACCTGTTGAAAGAGATGGAGAAAAACAGTAAAGGCCACATCGAACGGCAGGTTGAACTGGTGCTCAAGGACCGGGTGCTGACCATTCTCATGACTCTGACCCATGTGAAGGATGATGAGGGGAATGAGATGGGTATGGTCATCGTTTTTGAAGACCTGACCCAGCTGCAGCAAGCGCAACGGGCCGCAGCCTGGAGGGAAGTTGCCCGACGGATGGCTCATGAAATTAAAAATCCCCTGACCCCGATTCAGCTCTCGGCGCAGAGGCTGCAGCGCAAATATGGCGATTCCCTGGGGGATCAGGGGAATGCCTTCTCTGAATGCACCAGGACCATTGTTGACCAAGTTGAAATTCTGAAGAATCTGGTGAATGAATTCTCTCGCTATGCCCGGCTGCCGGTGACCCGGCCTCTGCCCGATAGCCTTAATGAAACCGTCAAGGAGGCCGTGACCCTCTTTCAGGATGCCCACAAGGACATCTCCTTCGAGTTCGAGCTGAGCGAAGAGATGCCGCCGGTTCTTATGGATGCCGAGCAGATCAAAAGGGTCCTTGTCAATCTCTTGGACAACGCCGTGGCCGCCATCGATAAAACCGACGGGCAGATTAAAATTCGAACTTTCTTTGACAGGGTGAGCAACCGGGCGGTTACAGAGGTTGTCGACAACGGATGCGGAGTGGCAAAGGGGTATAAGATGAAAATCTTCGAACCTTACTTTTCCATGAAAAAAACAGGTACGGGGCTCGGACTGGCAATCGTCAGTTCCATTATCTCAGACCACAAGGGGCACATCACCATCGCTCATAACAGGCCCCGCGGCACGGTGGTGAGGTTCGACCTGCCCCTTGCGGAGACCCTGACCTGATCGGAAAGGAAAACGTTTTCCCCTTCAGGATGCCGGTGAACTCCCTTTGGTGAAGTTTTATCTTCAAACCGAAACGACGAATTGATAGAATCTGCGCTATGCAAAGAACAATACTGATAATCGATGATGAAGAGAGTATCTGCAAATCCCTGGGGGATATTCTCACGGATGAGGGTTATGAAGTTCAGACCGCAACCAGCGGGGAAGAGGCCCTGAAAATTCTTGAGGAAGAACTTCCCAGCCTTGTTCTCCTCGATATCTGGCTGCCGGGAATCGATGGGATGGAAGTCCTGCAGACGGCGAAAACGCTGTACCCCAAACTGCTTGTGGTCATGATGTCCGGTCATGGTACGATAGAAACCGCAGTGAAGGCGACCAAATTAGGGGCCTTCGATTTTATCGAGAAGCCCCTCTCCCTGGAAAAGGTTATCCTGACCGTCAAACATGCCCAGGATATGGCCCGCCTGGAAGAAGAAAACATTCTCCTGAGGCAGAAAATCAACCGCGATTACGAGCTGACGGGCAAAAGCGCCCCCATCGTGGAGCTGATGGAAATGATCGGCATCGTGGCGCCAACCAACGCCTGGATCCTGATCATGGGGGAAAACGGGACGGGTAAAGAGCTGGTGGCGCGTGCGATTCATCGGCAGAGCAGACGAGCGGACAAACCCCTGGTTGAAGTGAACTGCGCCGCCATTCCCGAGGAACTCATTGAAAGCGAACTTTTTGGCCACGAGAAAGGGGCATTTACCGGGGCCACAGAGAAAAAAAGGGGAAAATTTGATCTTGCCCACGAAGGGACCATTTTTCTTGATGAAGTGGCGGACATGAGCCTGAAGGCTCAGGCCAAGATTCTGAGAATCCTGCAGGAGAAAAAGTTCGAAAGGGTAGGTGGGACCCGCGTCATCCAGCTGGATGTCCGTGTCCTGGCCGCGACCAACAAAGATCTGGAGAAAGAGATGGAAGAGGGGCGGTTCCGGCAGGATCTGTTTTACCGGCTCAATGTCATTCCCCTGAAAGTCCCTCCCCTGAGGAACAGAAAAGAAGACATTCCCCTGCTAGTGGAGCGGTTTCTGACGGATTTTTCCCTGAAAGAAGGGGAACCCAGGAAAATCGTGGAGGAAGAGGCCCTTTCAGTCCTGATGGAACATTCCTGGCCGGGAAATGTCCGGGAGCTGAAAAATTTCATTGAACGGCTGGCGATTTTGACGCCCTCAAGGGTCATTACCGTGCACGACATTCCCCCTTTGCCGAAAGAGGGTCATAAAGTCGAGCCGTTCAGTGATGGCGGATTACATTTTGCCGCCGGATCCTTCCGGGAAGCCAAGATCGATTTTGAAAAGCAGTATATTACAAAAAAACTCCGTGAATTTGACGGCAACATCTCAAGAACGGCCGAGTCCATCGGTTTGGAGCGAAGCAACCTGCATAAGAAAATCAAGGCATATGGACTGGAAAGCAAGGGTGATTAGCTTTGGCGGGCATCCTGCCGCGGACGGCTTCACTTCATTGGTTTTCCCGACGGCGGAAACAATCCGCCCTTTGGCCGCATGGGGTTTCCGGCGAAACTCCCGCTGAAATTTACGAGGCGAATCCCTTCATTCCAGAGAGAATAGGGACGTAAGGCCTTGAGGCGATTATTTCGCCAGTCAAAGCCGAGAAACCGGCGAGGTCAGGATCGGCAGGATGGTGCGCGCGTTGAGATGGGACCGGGTTCATCTCCGGGTCAGGTGAGCGCTTATTTTGTCATGAAGCAGCTTCGAGCCCTTCTCGTCCCCCATGATCCCAATGCGGATTCCCACCGTGGTCAGATTTTTGTCTTTATATTTTACCGTAAATTTAACCGGTTCGCTGTTGATCTTGGCGTTAATCGTTCCTTCGCTGATTCCCTTGACAGGTTCAACGGCGGTGCTGCGCGCTTCCGCTACGGCCTTCTCGCAGGCGGTCCAGACTCTGTCGAAAGAATAGGGATAGTCGGTCTTCAATTCCCCATTGACGTAGAAATAGGTTCCAGAACTGGCACCCACTGCAGCGCCACCGACAAGGAGGGCCGGACATCCGGAAGTGAGTAAAATTAAGGAACTCATCAGGATCATACACAGGGCGCCTCTCAGGTGCAGCTTTCTCATGATCTTCCCTCCATGATTCATTTATTCAGTGCCGGCTTTTGAAAATTCGCGGAGCAGCTCTTCCTGCTTCCGGTTTAAGTGAGTCGGGACAGAGACCGTTGTTTCAATGATCTGGTCTCCCCTTCCAAATCCCCTGAGATGGGGGATGCCTTTTCCTTTCAGGCGGAAACGCGTTGCGTTCTGCGTTCCCTTGGGAATTTTGAATTTTTCCGTCCCGGTTAGAGTCGGAACTTCGATTTTGGCGCCTAAAGCCGCTTCCACAAAGGAGATAGGGATTCTGCAGTGGACGTCATAGCCGACTCGCTCGAAAAACTCGTGAGGTTCAATCGTCAGGAAAACATAAAGATCCCCGTTCGGTCCTCCGAATTCACCATCCTCTCCCTCACCTCGAAGGCGTAAACGGGAGCCGGTTTCAACACCGGCGGGTATTTTTACATGAACGGTTTTGTCGACAATGGTTCTCCCAGTTCCCTGGCAATGGCTGCAACGCCTGACAATTATTTTGCCGTAACCGTGGCATTCCGGGCATGTGGTGCGAACGCTGAAAAAACCGCTGGATTGAAGAACCTGCCCCCGGCCGCCGCAATAAGGGCAGGTTCTGACTTCGGAGCCTGGTTCCGCCCCTGAGCCATGACATTCCGGACACTGGGCCGATTTGCTGATTTCGAGGTCTTTTTCCGTCCCGAAGGCAGCCTCCATGAAGGGTAAGCTCAGGTCGTAGCGCAGATCTGCGCCCGCCCGCCCCGTGGTCCGGTGGCGTGAGCGGGAAGTGCCGAAACCGAAAATGTCCTCGAACACATCGCCAAAGCTTGAAAAGATATCGTCAAATCCGGAAAAACCCTGGAAACCGCTGCCGTTGAGGCCGTCGTGCCCATAACGGTCATAGATTTCCCGCTTTTTCCGGTCGCTCAGAACTTCATAGGCCTCCGCTGCCTGTTTAAACTTTTCTTCCGCCTCCTTATCACCGGGGTTGCGATCCGGATGGTACTTCATGGCCAGTTTTCGATAATTCTTCTTGATGTCTTCTTCCGTGGCATCTCGGTTGGCGCCGAGAATGTCGTAATAACAACTTTTTACCATTGCGTTCCAGGGGATCCTCCATTTCTAGTTCTTCATGGACGCATGCAACGCTTCGATGATTGTTGAAAAGGCAGAAAAAAGGGAAGATGCCTGAAAACATCGTCCTTGCTTCCGGCTGCATGTAAGCGATACTTTTTTGCGGGGTAAATCGCAAACAAGTTAATGATTGCATGTCCCGTTGTCAAGACAGGGTGGAGCGATTTCTTATTTTACGAGACGCTTCAGGGCTTCCTCATATTTTTCCCGGGTCTTCAGAATGATGTCTTCGGGAAGCGGCGGCGCCGGGGGCTTTTGATTCCAACTGAGCGACAGCAGATAGTCGCGGAGAAACTGCTTGTCAAAACTCTTCTGAGGGCGTCCTTCAACATAATCCGCTTTGGACCAAAATCTTGAGGAATCAGGCGTCAGCAGTTCGTCGATCAGGATGACCTCGCCATCGAGAAGGCCGAACTCCATCTTCGTATCCGCAATGATGATTCCCGCCTCATCGGCTATTCTAGAAGCTCTGTTGTAAATGGCGAGGCTGATTTTAATGATTTTCTCCGTGCGCTCGACGCCCAGAATGTCCTCGGTTTCCGTCCGGGTAATGGGGGAATCGTGTTCGCCCTCGGGCGCTTTCGTCGTCGGGGTGAAAATCGGCTCCGCCAGCTGCGACGATTCCTGCAGGCCATCCGGCAGCCGAATTCCCGAAACTGTTTTCTTCAGCCGGTAATCCTGCCATCCCGACCCGCTCAGGTACCCGCGAACGATGCATTCCACCGGAAGGGCGGCCGCCTTTTTGACCAGCATGCTTCTTCCTTCCAGTTCTTTCCGGTAGGGGGCACACTCTGCAGGATATGCCTCCGGATCGGTGGACACCAGGTGATTTCCCACGATGTCTTCCATTTGCTTGAACCAGAACATGGACATCCGGGTCAGGATTTTCCCCTTGTCGGGAATCGGTTCGCGCATGACCACGTCGAAAGCCGAGATCCGGTCTGTCGCGACGATGAGCAAATGCGAACCCAGGTCATAGACATCGCGCACCTTGCCGACATTGAACAATTTCAGCCCTTCAAACTGGGTTTTAATCAGGCCCCCCTTTTTCATTTCCCCCTCCTGATTTTTTTTCAGCGCAAAAAAGGATTCGTTCTCTTTTCTTGACCGATGGTTGATGTAGACGTCCTGCCATAGTTATGCCCCGGCAGAACCTTGGTGTCGTCGGGCAAGGTGAAAAGCTTTTCTTTGATGGAACGAAACATCTGCGGAGCGGAGGCGCCCTGAAGATCCGTCCGTCCGACCCCCTCCACGAACAGGGTATCGCCGGTGAAGACGAAGCCCGGAATATAGAGGGACATCCCCCCGGGGGAGTGTCCCGGCGTATGAATCACCTTCAGGGAAATTTCTCCCACGGTAATGGTGTCGCCGTCCTTCACTGTGATGTCCGCCGGCGGGGAGTCTTCGGCTCCGAACATCTGCAGCAGCATGGGGGAGGTATGGCCCAGCATGAAGGCGTCCCCTTCATGAATGACAATCGAAGCGCCGGTTTTCGCTTTCATTTCCTTGTTTCCGCTGATGTGGTCCACATGCCCATGGGTATTGACGATATATTTGATAACATGCAGGTTGTTTTTCCCCGCCGTGGCAAGAATCCCATCAATATTGGCAGCCGGATCGATGACGAGAGCCTCTCCCGTTTCAGAATCGCCGACCAGATAGGCGAAAACGGCCATGGAACTGACCTGAATCTGCCGGATGATAAGCATGAGTGCCTCCTGTTTGGGGATGAGAACGGACCGGATTCCGTTACGGATGCGGGTACGTCATTCCGGAAGTTCCTATCATTTTTTCATTTTTGAAGTCAATGGAATTTGAAGATCCCAATGGTGGAATCGCGGGAGATCATCCCAACCGGTGAGGTTAACCGATCTCTGGAGAAGAGTTCATTGATCCGTGACGCCGCTGAAAATCGAAGGGCGGACTGCGGGATTTTAATCCCTGCCCCGCTGCCCCGCTGCCCAGCTGGGACTTCTTCCCCAATCCTTCCGGTGATGAGAACGGGTCATAAAGCGTCAAAATAAAAAAAGCATCCAACGAATTTCATTTGACAACCAGTCCAAAGATGACTATGAGGTGAATTTTCGCATCTTTTAAATGTTTTTTATCCCTGATAAGGATTTTCCCGGCCGTCCATCCTCATCGTTCCGGTCCTGTTACACGGCATCATGTGTTCAAAATCAGACTCCTCTTCCTGATGACACGGATAAGGGCATCAATCCGTATGCTTCGTTGTCCGGTAGCCGGGATTATCGAGATCACTGGCGCCATGGAGGATTGCCGGGAAGAGGACATGCCGTAACGTTCCGAAGAGGGGGAAATTACCGCAGGATCATGAGGTAAGATATGAAATTACGTGGTATTATTTTAATCGGAATCGGCTTTTTCTTTCTTTTCAGTGCAACGGGCTGGGGAGCTGGCTGGAGATTCTATGCCCTGACCTGGCAGGGGACAAATTATTATGACGCGGCGACCATGAAATGGCTTTCGAAGAACGTTGTCCAGGTCTGGGTGAAAAACGTTCCGTCACCGAATGGAAAAGAATGGGTGAAAAGAAAATACAGCAACAACGAAATGGGTAAACTCTATGGCGAAGTGAGCTACGACATCAATTTATTTGAAATGAACTGCGCCAGCCGGATGGTTCGAATAACCGAGGGAACGTCTTATAATATGGGCGGAACTCCTGTCATGTCCAGTGATCAACCTACGGACTGGCAGCCTATTGTCCCCGGCAGCACGAACGATTCTCTCTTTGAATCAATCTGTAAAAAGAAGTCGCAAAAGTGAATGGGGTAAGCGGGATTTACGGCAGTGCCGGGGACGACAGGATTCTTGCCGATGGAGAAATCTGCCGCCCCCTTTCGGACCTTAATTCCGGAGTTCTGCTCCCGGTTGCGGGTATGAATGGATAGCCAACGGCTGCGGAGGAATGTAGTCGACCTGATTGGATCGTTCCAGGATGGCTGTATTGTAGGTCTTGTCGGCGAAGTAGCAGGTTTTTCCGGGCTGATGACCATCCGTCCCCCGGGCGAGCGCTCCCATGGGGGCGGCAGCCCCGCGGGAGAGCGTTGCGCACGGAACTTTAGAGTTTCCATGAGCTGCTTCCCAGCCTGCAGTTCCCGCCAGGAAAATTTGTGCCGTGTGACCGGCATTAAATCCAAGAAGGGGCAGGCAAAAAAATAGGATGGCGAACAGACAACGATAAAAACTGCGAACAGCCCTGCCTTGTTTTCTTCCTACTCGGTAACTCATCTTTTTCCCCTGCATGAACGTGACTCCTTAAAATGTTTTTTGGCCGTTTCATTTCAAGTTCTGCACCATCCTTGATAGGGCGCCCGAGTTTCTGTGAAGACTTTCACCAGAGGTGTCATACAGATCAATACGAATCATTTCCTAATCATGATGGTTATTCGGCGATCCGTTTTTAATGAGAACGGCAGCGAAAAAACCATCCATGCCGCATAGATCGGGGGCTGTCCGGAAGAAGCCGTCCCGGTCGATCAGGGGGGAAATTGAAAAAGACGTGCCGGAGGGCAGGAGGGGAGTAAATTCCCGATGGCGGGAGAGGAACTGCCGGATGAGAAGTTCGTTCTCCTCGGGCAGGATGGTGCAGGTGCTGTAGATCAGGCGGCCGCCGTGGCGCAGTAAGGAGGCGGCACGCTCCAGAATCAGGGCCTGAAGCCGGCTGTAGGCTGCAAGTTCCTGCGGTTGCAGGCGCCACTTGATCTCCGGATTTCTCCGCAGCGTCCCCAGTCCCGAGCAGGGGGCGTCGACCAGGATGCGATCGAAGAGTCCCCCTGGGATTCTATCCCTCTTGGTCGAGGCGTCCGCGCGGAAGGTTTCCACGATGGAAATGCCCATTTTGGCACAGAGACGATTCAAGGCTTCAAGCTTCGCCGCATAAAGATCCACCGCCAGCAGACGTCCTTCATTTTTCATCAAGGCCGCCAAATGCGTTGTTTTGATCCCCGTGCCGCAGCACAGGTCCAGGATTTCTTCCCCTGCTTCCGGTGCGACAAGATGGGCGATCAACTGGGAGGCTTCATCCTGAAGGACGAATAGGCCTTGACGGCCGGCGTCCGTAGCGCGAAGCGCCCGGGGGGGATCGGCAACGAGCAATCCTTCGGGGGAGTATGGGGTATCGGTAACGGAAAATCCCTCCCGCATCAGTAGTCGCTGCACAGCGGACCGGGAGGTCTTGAGGCGGTTGGTGCGGATCATAACCGGCGGGACCTGATTGTTGGCCTGGCAGAGACAGAGGGTCCGCTGTGGACCGTAAAGGGCCATCCATCGGCGCACCAGCCAGAGGGGATGGGAATGAACAACGGCTGTATGCTCTTCCGGGTTCTCATTGAAATCCGGGCCGGAGAGCTCGACGTTCTGCGCTCTCCGCACGGCGTTTCTCAACAGGGCGTTGACCAGCTTCTCTCTGCCGGGATAGCGGATCTTGGTGAGCTTGACGGCTTCGTCCACGAGGGCAAACACGGGGATTTTTTCCAGAAAGAGGAATTGATACAGCGCGGTTCTCAGGATGTTTTTGATCCCGCTTTGCATGGAGGCGAAGTTCCCCTGGTAAAGGCGCTGAATGATCCAGTCCAGACGGCCTCTCCTCCTCAGAGTGCCGTAAACCAGGGAGGTAAGAAGGTGGCGGTCCGGGGCGCTGCTGAGTGCGGGGCTGCGGAGGCAGGCATCCAGCAGCGGCTCGGCGAAAGCCCCGGTCCTGTCGATGCGCTCCAGAAGGTCGACGGCCAGGCTGCGGGGCGACGGTTTCAGGTCAGCCAAGGACGGTATCCGGTGAGAGCTTGTAGCCGCGGAGGAAATCGGAAACGTTCATTCGTTTCCGGTTTTCCAACTGGATGTCCTTCAGGTAAACATAGCCGTTTTTCGCCGTCACCGGCAATCCCCGCTCCGTCAATTTCCCGACTTGACCGGGTCTCCCCGTCACGGGCTCCGCCTCGCTTCCCGAAGCGGCAAAGATCTTCAACGACTTGCCGTCAAGAAAGGTGTAGGCGGCCGGGATGGGGGACAATCCCCGGATTCGATTGGCGATGAGCGAGAACTCGTCTTCCCAGTGGATCAGGCCGTCCTCTTTTTTCAGCATCGGTGCATAGGAACTGGGGGAATCCCCCTGGGGTCTGCGGGGCGCCTGCCCCACTTCCAGGAGCTGAATCGCCTGCAGCAGCAGGTCCGCTCCCAGGGTCGCCAGGCGATCGTGAAGCCGGCCGAAGGTTTCCTCCGGATCGATGGGGGTTTCCTCCTGAAGCAGGATATCGCCCGTGTCCAGCCCTTCATCCATGTACATGATGGTGACACCCGTTCTGTTCTCCCCATTGATCAGAGTCCAGTTGATCGGCGCGGCCCCGCGATACTTGGGAAGCAGCGAGGGATGGATGTTGATACATCCCAGCGGCGGCGATACCAGGACGGCTTTGGGCAGGATCTGCCCGAACGCGGCGACGACGATCAGATCGGGTGAAAGCGATTTGAGGGCTTCCAGGAAGGCGGGATCTTTAACACCGGGTGGTTGCAGGACGGGAACCTGAGAGCGCAGCGCCGCGGTCTTGACGGGCGGAGCCAACAGCTGTTTGCCGCGCCCTCTGGGGCGATCCGGCTGAGTGACGACGGCGGCCGGCCGGTAACCATTCTTGATCAGTTGTTCCAGAGAGGGCAAAGCGAAATCCGGGGTTCCCATGAACAGGATGGAAGGTTTCGGCATCGGTTGAAATCTCCTGTATAACCCGAACAGCCCGCTACTTGCCGTAGAGGGCCGTTTCGGAAAAGCAGAAGTTGCAGCGGTAAGGGAGAGCGGACGGTCAGGGGAGACTGAAGCGGCCTTCCGCATCCCCCAGGGCGATGTTGACCTCCAGGACTTCGTAGTTGCCGTTCTTCTCCACGTTGACCTTGATCTGGTTATCGGCGACGTTGACATACTTTCTGACGACGGCAAGCAGTTCCTCCTGCATCCGCGGAAGGAACTCGAAGGGACCGTGGGCAATGGCGCTGCGCTCGTGGGCCACGATAATCTGCAGGCGCTCTTTGGCGACCGCCGCGCTTTTCCGCTGTCTCAGAAAACTGAAATAATTGAGTATGTTCATATTAATTTCCAAATAACCGGGCAAAGAAGCTTTTTTTGGTCAGGAACCGGTGTGGACGGTCTTCACCGAGAAAGCGCGCGACGACATCGAGGTAGGCCTGCCCGGCGTCGCTGTCCTCGTCCAGGGAAACAGGGATTCCCGAATTGGAAGCCTGGAGGACCGAGGGGGATTCCGGGATGATGCCCAGCAGGGGAATAGCCAGGATTTCCTGGATATCCTTGGCGCTCATCATGTCGCCGGTGTTGACTCTTTTGGGGAAGTAGCGGGTCACCAGCAGATGCTCCCGGATGGGCTCGCCTCCATTCTGCGCCCGGCGGGTCTTGCTGGACAGGATGCCGATGATGCGGTCCGAGTCGCGGACGGAAGACACTTCCGGATTGGTTACAATGATGGCTTCGTCGGCGAAGTACATGGCCATGATCGCTCCATGTTCGATTCCTGCCGGCGAGTCGCAGACGATGTAGTCGAAGCGTTCCCTGAGCTCTTCAAAAACCTTCTCGATCCCTTCCACGGTCAACGTATCCTTATCCCGCGTCTGTGACGCGGGCAGGATGTAGAGGTCATCGACGCGCTTGTCTTTGATCAGGGCCTGATTGAGATTTCCCTCCCCTTTGATGACGTTGATGAAGTCGTAAACGACGCGGCGTTCACAGCCCATAATCAGATCCAGATTCCGCAAGCCGATGTCAAAATCGATGACAACCGTCTTGTGCCCGCGCAGGGCAAGGCCCGTCGCGATTGCGGCGCTGGTCGTGGTTTTCCCTACGCCGCCCTTTCCTGAGGTTACCACAATGATTCTAGCCAAGGGACAATCTCCTTCAAACTAAATACAGTCTTGCGATGATTAAGCGGGATCGGGGACAACCAACAAAGCTCCGATTCAATTCCCTGGGAGACTTACCCGCATTTAAAATTCTATCGGTTCAATCTTCAGGCGGTCCTTCTCAAGAAAGATGTGGACGGCTTTTCCCCTTACAGAGTCGTCGAAGTCTTCGTTGAGCTGATATTGACCGGCAATGGAAATCAGTTCCGCATCAAAATAACGGCAGAAAATCCGCGCTTCCGGGTAGCCGTGGACCCCGGCAGCGGCGCGTCCGCGCAACGCCCCGTAAACATGTATATTTTTTCCGGCAAGAACTTCCGCCCCGGGATTGACGGCGGACAGCACCACCAGGTCTCCCTGGAGGGCCGCAACCTGCTGGCCGGAGCGGACCGGCGCGGTGACGATTTTGTCCCTCGTTGCCTGAACCGATGCCTCGCTTTGGGGCTCCGCCTTGGGAGATGCGGGCTTTGCATCGGGAAGAATTCCCAGGGCCAGGCTCAGCGCCGTTTCCTGCTGCCCGGCATTGCCTCCCCGGATGCCTACAGGTACCAGACCGTGACGGCGAAACAAATCCACCAGGTGAAGCAGATCTATCGGAGGAGCGGAAGGCGGAAGCGCATGCAGATCGATCACGATGGGGGCATTCTTGAAAAAACTTTTTGCCGGAGCAATTTTCCGGGTGAACTGCTCTTCGATGAGATTCCGGTCACTGCTATACAGGTACAGAACCATCACGGAAAGCAGATTGCCTTTTAACTCAAGAACCGGCTTATGTGCAACGGATGAGGACATGCGATCTCGTTGGAACACCCCGTCAGATCCTGGTTCCGGATTTTGCCGCTTTTGTTCTGATCAAGCGGAACGGCCAGCCCGCGCCGGTTCCAGGGAATACGGTTTGCTGCTTCTGTGGAAGCTTCATTTTTGGATGGCTGACTATAATGGGAAGGATATTTTGTGTCAAGGAAATTAGAACCGGCAGGGGAAATTTATGACAATCGGCGATTCTTCCTGTGGAAACAGGTAATTTGGAGATGAAGCGCCATGGCCCTTGGCTTGTGAGCGGCCCCCTTCATCATGGACATGAGGGGTCTCGCCGCTGCCGCACGGTCCGGATCGCCTTTTTTGATCCACAGGAGAAATGCTCGAGTTCCGTCATCCATATATTCTTATGCCTCGGATGAACGAGTTGAAAGCGTATACGGGACAGTGCAGCCGCGGACATTGATCGTCTTGGCGACGCACTTCGGCAGGCTGGAGCTTTGACCTGGAGCAAAGGGATCGAAGGGCTTCATCCGGTTAAGCGGGCTGATGTTGACGCAGTCCGAAAGAGAAAGGCAGTGCCTGTGGATTATTTTTTCATTTTCCTGTAAGAACAGATCGCCTCGGGCAAGACGGAAGGAAGATCGTAGTCGGAAAGCGAGATTACGGAGAAAGAAATTCGAGCCTGAGATCAGAGAAAAGACGTAAAAGGAAGACACCGACCATGCCAGAGAAGCAGGGACCCGCATCTGATCCACTTGAGGAAACCATGGGAGGAGAGCAGGGGCCGATCCCCCTTTTGAGTGTCCGTGGCGGGAAGCGCCTCTCTCCCGGGGGGCTGAGAAACATCCTGATTCGGGGCACCAACTGGATCGGCGACGTGGTCATGACTCTGCCGGCCATCGCGGCTATCCGCAGGACCTTTCCAGAGGCCCATCTGGCCATCCTTGTCAAGCCATGGGTGGCCGATGTTCTGCGGCTGTGCCCGGATGTGGATGAGATTCTGCTCTATGAGCGGCCGGGGATTCATGCGGGGCCGAAGGGGATGATCCGCCTGGCCGGGGAACTCCGGGCACGGCATTTCGATGGGGCGATCCTGCTCCAGAATGCCATCGAAGCGGCCATCCTGGCCACGATGGCGGGAATTCCGATCCGAGCCGGTTATGACAGTGATGCCCGCGGCGCGCTGCTCACCCACGCCGTCCGCCGAACCCGGGCCGTCCGGCAGGTTCATCAGGTCAATTATTACCGCGCCATGGTCCGGGCCCTGGGCTGCGAGCTGACGGATCTCGGGGTCATGCTTCGGCCCGGAAAGGAGGAGCAGGACCTTGCGCGGCGTCTGCTGGACCGCTGTCAGCTGGGAGCAGGCGATTTTTTAATCGGCCTGGCTCCCGGGGCCGCTTATGGACCGGCCAAACAATGGTTTCCCGAGCGCTTTGCGAGCGTGGCGGACCGGCTGGCGTCCGAATCCGGCGGCCGAATCCTGCTCTTCGGCAGCGCCGGGGATCAGCAGAGCATTCAGGAGGTCCAGAGCTCTTCAGCCTTTTCCTGTCTGGACCTGGCGGGGAAAACATCCCTGCAGGAGGCGATGGCCTTGATCTCCCGCTGCGGCATCTTCATCTCCAATGATTCCGGGCTAATGCATGTGGCCGGCGCCCTGGGTACGCCTACCGTAGCCATCTTTGGGTCTACGAATCCCCTAACGACCTCCCCGTCGGGCCCCAGAACCATCGTTGTCCGCGGGCAGGCCGCCTGCGCGCCCTGCCTGAAAAAAGTCTGTCCGACGGATTTTCAATGCATGAAGTCCATCGGCGTGGAGGAGGTCTATCAAGCGGCACAGGTCCTTCTCAAAACCTGACGGAAGGGCGAGCCGAGGGGGAGAGGAGAAAGGGGATGACGGTCCGGTCAAACCGTGCGAGTTCGATTGTCAAGGGAAATAAAAATGAAAAATTAAAAATGCTTTGACAGGGTTGGCCTCATATGTTACGGGAAAAACGTTTGCGGTGGCATGGCGAAAAGGATCTCCTCTGATCTGGTCCACTCTGAGGTTTTGGGAGCAGGGCGGGATCGACGGATCAGGCCCTCCCATCGCTTAAACCGGCCAGCGGCGGCTTAAAGGCAAAGCACATGAGGATACGGTAGACAATGCAGTTTAAGGCGTACACAGGCAACGACTCCGGCTATTATTACTATTATTATAATGATAGCAGGACGCGCTTGTGTGCCTTGTCTCTTTAGAATGAAAAGGCCATGGGCGCCGGGTCCATGGCCTTTTAAGTTTTTTAAGGCCATGGGGATCAATCTCTATGGCTTTTTTTGAATTTTTTACTCTTGCCCCGGTGGAGGCAAGCCTGGCGTTCACCGCTAACCCTTGTAAAGGAGAAATGTTATGAACATCAAACTGTCCAACGGGAAACTGCTTCCCGTGGAGATGCACAAGATCAAGATCGTTCAGCAGACAAGGCTGCCGTCGGCCGATGAGCGGCTGCAGGCCATGGAGGAAGGCGGCTACAATACCTTCCTGTTGCGGAGCCGGGATGTCTTCCTGGATATGCTGACCGACAGCGGCACCAATGCCATGAGCGACAATCAGCTGGGCGCCATGATGGTCGCCGATGACGCCTATGCCGGCAGCGAAAGCTTTTACAAGCTGTTCGATGCAGTCAAGGAGGTTTTTGGCCTGAACTATCTGCTGCCGGCCCATCAGGGAAGGGCTGCGGAGCATCTCCTTGCCAAGACGTTCGTGAAACCAGGCGACGTCGTTCCCATGAACTATCACTTTACGACCACCAAGGCCCATTTTGAACTGGCAGGGGGGACGGTCCTGGAAATCTTTACCGACGAAGCCCTGAAGACGGACAGTAAGGAACCGTTCAAAGGCAACATCGATACGGACAAATTCCTCGACGTGATCAAGACGTACGGCGCAGACCGCATCTCCTTTGTGAGGATGGAGGCCACGACCAACCTGCTTGGCGGCCAGCCCTTTTCCATGGACAGCTACAAGAAGGTCAAGGAAATTGCCGCGGCGAACAGTATCAAACTCGTGCTGGACGCCAGCCTGATTTCCGAACAGGCCTATTTCATTAAGGAGCGGGAAGCAGGATACAGGGATCGCTCCATTGGCGAAATCATCCGGGAACTGGCGGATATCGCCGATATCGTCTATCTGTCCGGCCGGAAGAGCTGCGCCGTCCGCGGTGGGTTCATCGCCACGAACCGGCAGGACGTCTTTGAGGCCATCCGCCCCTGGCTCCCCGTTTATGAAGGATTCCTAACTTACGGCGGCATGTCCACGAAGGAGATCGAGGCCATGGCAGTCGGCATGCGGGAAATGACCCAGTACAGTGTGGCCGGCTGTTCTGCGGACCAGATTCAGTATTTTGTCGAACGGTTGAAGGAAAGGGGCATTCCCGTGGTGACGCCTCCGGGAGGACTGGCCTGCCATATCGATGCCACCCGTTTTCTGCCCGATATGGATCCCTACCGTTACATCGCCGCCTCGCTGGCGGCGGCCGTTTACCTGGTATCGGGCGCACGGGGAATGGAACGGGGAACCATGTCCATGGATCGGGACAAGGAAGGCAAGGAAGTCCTCTCCGATCTGGAACTTCTGCGGCTGGCCGTGCCGCGGCGGACCTATACCCTGGCGCACATCGATTATGTGATTGATCGGGTCTGCTGGCTCCATGACCACCGGGATCTGATCAAAGGGCTTATTTTTTACGAGGAACCCCCCATTCTGCGCTTCTTCTTCGGAAAGATGAAGCCCATTGACAACTGGAGCGCCAAGCTCGTGGAGGCCTTCAAGAAGGATTTCGGGCCGGAGCTGTAAGAGAAGCCCAGGTGATGGAATTTTGTGCGTCCGGGGCCCAGGGTTCCGGACGCACAGTAAACATGAAGCAGGTTCACGGCTGCCGGCCTCAATCCAGCCGCTTCCGGAAACGGGCGACGGCGCCGGCAAACACCACCGCTCCCAGGAGAGCCATGGCCGCATACTGAGGCCACAGGATCTCCATCCCCACTCCCTTCAGAAAGATTCCCCGGATAATCACCAGAAAGTAACGCAGCGGATTCAAGTAGGTCAGCCATTGGACAAAGATCGGCATGTTGTCGATGGGAAAGACGAAGCCGCTGAGCATGAAAAAGGGAAGGATAAAGAAAAAAGTCGTCATCATGGCCTGCTGCTGGGTCCCCGAAACAGTGGAGATAAAGAGGCCGATTCCCAGGGTGCTGAGCAGAAAGAGGCAGGCGGCGAAGAAAAGGAGCAGCACGCTTCCCGCCAGGGGGATCTGAAACCAGGCGATGGCAATGGCCGTGACGGCGATCATCTGGGCGAGGGAAATGATGATGTAGGGCAACGTCTTGCCGAAAATCAGCTCCACGGGCCGGATCGGCGTGACGATGAGCTGCTCCATCGTTCCCGCCTCCTTTTCCTTGATGATGGCCATGGAGGTCATCAGCAGGGAGATCAGCATGACGACGAAGGCTACGATCCCGGGAACATAGAAATGCTGGCTGTCCAGGTTGGGGTTGTACCAGGTGCGGATGCGGGTGTCGATCCGGCCGTAATCCATCCGCCGGGGATGAAGCTCCCAGATGAGCTGCCGATTCAGCCGATCCAGGACCAGCATGGTGTAAGCGATGCGGACCGAGGCCATGTTGCTCATGCTGCCGTCCGCCAGGATTTGAACGGGCGCCGTCTGTCCTTTCCGGATGCGGGAACTCAGGTCGGGGGGGATTCTCACCGCCAGGTCGATTTCCCCCTTGAGGAGCAGGCGCTCCAGGGAAGCGTCGTTCGGCGGCCGGGCGGTGAGATGAAATATCCGATTGGCGCTGAAGGCGTCCGCCACGCGACGGCTCTCCACGGTCTGGGCCTGGTCCAGCAGGGCGACCCGGATGTCCCGGATGTCGTAATTGACCACATAGCCGAAGACCAGTAGCTGGATGATCGGGGTGATGATCAGGATGGGACGGTTCCGTTTGTCCCGGAAAAGCTGAATGAACTCTTTGCGGACCAGTTCGCGGATTCGCAGCCGGTTCATTTACATTCCCTCCCGCCTCATGACCAGAACATTCAACAGCGTCAGGACGAGGCACATCGCCAGCAGCATCCCGAAAGCGGGCCAGAGCTGAATGAAGCCCAGATTCTTCAGATACAGGCCGCTCAGAATTTCGATGTAATAGGTGGCCGGGACGATGGTCGTGAGGAGCTGCAGGGGCCTGGGCATGTTGATGATGGGGAAGACGAAATCGGACAGCAGCAGGGAAGGAAGATAAGTCACCAGGACGGCCACCTGGTTGGCCACGAGCTGTGATTTGAGGGTGCTGGAAATCAGGAGGCCGAGGGTCAGGGCAACGGCCAGGTAGAGGGAAGAGGCCAGGATCATCAGCCAGAAGCTGGATTTCATGACCACCCCGAAAAGAATTTGCCCCATCAGGATGGCCACCAGGACATCGGCCAGCCCGATGAAAAAGTAAGGGATGGCCTTCCCGACCAGGAACTCTCCCGTGTGCAGAGGAAGAGATTTGATCGTTTCCATCGTGCCGTTTTCGTATTCCCGGGCAATGACCAGTGAAGTGAGCATGGCGCCGACGATCATGATGATGAGGGCGATAATGCCGGGAATGATGAAATTCCTGCTTTCCAGGTCTTCGTTGAACCAGACGCGGACCCGTCCTTCCAGGGGCGGGGAAATAGATTCCAGGCCCTGCCGGTTCAGGAAGTCGGCGAGGAATTTCCCGTTCTGCTTTTCCAGGAAGGCATTGATGTAGCCACGGGCGATCCCTGCGAAATTCGGGTCGCTGCCGTCGAGAATGACCTGGAGTGGCGCTTCCTTGTTTTTGCGGATATTTTCGGTAAAGTCCCGGGGAATTACGATTGCCAGGGATGCCCGTCCGGCATCCAGGTAGGGATCGACCTGCCGGATATCTCCAGGACGGGCGACCACGTCGAAATAAAGGGAGGCCTCGATGCTCCGGATCAGGTCGCGGCTCAGCGGCGTCGAATCCTGATCGACGACGACCGTCTTGACGTGGTTGACGTCCAGGCTGAGGGCGTAGCCGAACAGCAGGATCAAAAGCAGGGGGAGGGCAAAGGCCAGGTAGAGGCTGCGGACATCCCGAAGCAGGTGGTAAAATTCCTTTCGGGCGACGGCTTCAATCTTTGCGGGATTCAAAATGGTTGTCCTATCCGGCCATGCCGATGCCAAAAAGGGTGGAAAGTCCCCGGCGGATGATCATGACGGCGATGGCGGCCAAAAGCAGGCTGGTGATCTTGGAAACCGTCTTCGCCCCTGTTTTTCCCAGGAAACGGAAGATGAGCCGGGAGGCGGAAAAGATCACCCCGGCGAAGAGGATGTTCAGGACCAGGGCAGCCGCCGTCGGCACAAAACCGTAGGAGTTCCCCAGCAGCAGCGAGGTAGTCAGCACGGCGGGCCCGGAAATGAGGGGAACGCCCAGGGGGACGGCCCCCAGGCTGTCCGGATCCACGGTATGCTGCTGAGCCTTTTCCGTGGCCAGGACATCATTGAGGGAAATCACGAAGAGCAGCACGCCGCCTGCCACCATGAAGTCGGCGATTGTGATCCCCAGCAAGCCCATCAGGGCCTGGCCGAGAAGGAGAAAGACCAGGGCGACGGCAATGGCCGTCAGCACGGACTGGTAGATGATCCGCCGCACCCGGTGAGACCCCATATCCTCCGTGAGGCTCATGAAGAGCGGCAGGATGCCGACGGCATCCACGGCCACGAAGAGGGGCACAAAGCACATCCAGAAGGATTTCATCATGGGCTCCCGTCTGCTCTCCCCTTGTTTACCCGGGAGACGCTACGTTTCCTTGCCGCTGTATGAATCCCAGGCAACCAGATGCCAGGGGTAAATCTCAGCGGTAAAGATGCCGGTCAGGACGGCCGGGTCGTTGTCGGCGATGGCTCGGGCTTCCGCTGCGCCGCCTTCCACCTCAAGCAGAGAGGCCCCGCCGCGGCTGTCCGTAAACGGACCGGCCATCCGGACCTTACCCTCGCGGTAACGCTTCTGAACATAGCGGCCATGGGGTTCCAGGGGCTGTTCGAAGACGGATCGCCCCGGAATCCAGGCGGGGCCAGGCGTATAGATGACCAGAAACATCTTTTTCATATTGGAATCCCTCCAGTGGTTCGAGAGTAAATTTTCAGCCTTTGCTGCGGCAAAGATGTTGTGACGCCAATCCATTCGATTCCCGGTGGAGCGGTTTTCAAGATGCCCTTTCCTTTTCGGGAGCCATCAGGGCTACGAAGGCATCCTCCAGCGTGGCATCCTCCCTGCCGGGGCAGACCGTCCTGACGATGCCTTCGGGCCTGCCAGTGGCGACGATGCGGCCCTCGTTGAGCATGACGATGTCCTCGCAGTAGCGGGCTTCATCCATGTAATGCGTTGTGATAAAGATCGTCATGCCTTCCCGGGCGAGTTCCTGGATAAAGTCCCAGAAATGCCGGCGGGAGATGGGATCGACGCCGGAGGTGGGTTCGTCGAGGAAGAGAATCCGGGGCTGATGAAGGAGGGCGCAGCCCAGAGCGAGGCGCTGCCGCCAGCCGGGGGGGAGCGTCCGGGTCAGGGAGCCCTGAACCTCCTGCAGCTGCGTTAATTCAAGGACCCACGCGATCCGCTCCTTCCACCCCGCGGTCGGAACATTGTAGACGCCGAGGTAAAACCGGATGTTCTCGTAGGGCGTCAGATCTTCATAGAGGGAGAAGCGCTGCGACATGTAGCCGATGGACTGCTTGACCGCTTCGGCCTGGGTGACGATGTCGTAGCCGGCGACCCGCCCTTCGCCTGCCGTCGGAGAGAGGATGCCGCAGAGCATGCGGATGGTCGTCGATTTCCCCGAGCCGTTGGAGCCCAGGAAGCCGAAGATTTCTCCCCGGCGCACGGAAAAAGAGATGCGGTCCACGGCGACAAAGGCGCCGAAGCGTTTCTCCAGGTTCGTCACCACGATGGCCTTATCGTCTGAAAGAGTCATGGCTCAGTTCCTCGTCCACCTCCCCGATCCGGGCGATCACGGCTTCCTCCAGGCTGGGGAAACGGGCGCGCAGAGCCGCCGGGGAGGCGACCTCCAGGAGCGACGCCCGGTGCATGAGCGCCACCTGGTCGCACTTTTCCCCTTCATCCAGGTAAGCGGTCGAGGTTAAAATGGTCATCCCCTCGTTCTGCATTATTTTCAGCATCTCCCAGAATTCCCGCCGGGAAACGGGATCGACGCCGTTGGTCGGTTCGTCCAGGATCAGGAGCCGCGGTTCATGGATCAGGACGCAGGCGAGCCCCAGTTTCTGCTTCATCCCGCCGGAAAGGCGGCCCGCAGGCCGTCGTGTGAAGGGCTGAAGATGGGCGAATTCGAGATAGCGCTCTCTTCTCTTTTTCCTCTCCTCTCCTTTGATGCCGTAGACATCCATGAAAAACTGCAGGTTCTCCTCAACTGTCAGATCCTGGTAGAGGCCGAAGCGCTGGGGCATGTAGCCGAGCAGCTCGCGGATCCGGCGCGCCGAGGTCAGCACGTTCTCGCCGTTGATGAAGATCCTGCCCGCAGAGGGTTTGATCATGGTGGCGATCATGCGCAGCAGGGAGGTCTTCCCGGCACCGTCCGAGCCCACCAGGCCGAACATCGAGCCTTCGGCCACACGGAAGGAAACGTTCCGCACGGCCTCCACGGCGCCGTAACGCAGCGATACCTCCTCAACCCGGATGAGCGCTTCATCGCAGCCAGGCATCGGCGGGCATTCCGGGCTTGAGGGCATAATCGGGATTGGGGATGTCGACCTTCACGAGATAGACGAGTTTGACCCGCTCCTTGTAGGTCTGAATGATCTTCGGGGTGAACTCCCCTTCGGGAGAGATGTAGGCCACCTTACCCTTGAAGACCCGGTTGGGGAACGTATCGACCTTGACATCGACCGTCTGGCCATGCCTGACTTTTCCGATTTCGGTCTCTCCCACGAAGATCTTCAGGTTGACCATGACCAGTTCTGCCAGCGTCAGCACTTCCCGCCCCGGTGTCACGACCTCTCCCGGTTCGACGTTCCGGCTGGTGATCACCCCGTTGAAAGGGGCAATCAGATCGGTATAAGCGCTCTGAATTCCCACTTCCTCCAGCGCCGCCCGGGCTGCCTGAACCTGTGCCCTCGCGGCGGCCAGCTCCATCCGGGTGGCGTCGATTTTCTTCAGGCCGCTTAGAGCCTGCTGGAGGGCCGCCTCTCCCTCTTTCAGAGCCGCGGCGGCATTTTCGTAGTGAAGTTTGAAGGTGTCCCGCTCCTTTTCCGCCACCACGTCGCGCTGGAAGAGCTGGGAAAAACGGGCGTAGTTCTTTTCCGCATCCCGGAGGGTGGAGCGGCGGCTTTCCACCGTGGCCTGGGCGCGCTTCACCTCTTCGGGAAGGGATTTTTCGTAAAGGTCCAGGTGAATCTCCAGTTGCCGGGCGCTTTTTTCCGCCCTGTCCAGTGTGGCCCGGGACTGTTCCTGCCGGGCTATCCACTCGGACTTGTCCAGTTCGGCCAGCAGCTGCCCTTTGCGCACGCCGTTTCCTTCCCGGACGAAAACGGAGGCAACCCTCCCGGCCGTCTGAAAGGAAAGCTGGGACTCCGTGGTCTCAACCGTTCCGGAATAGAAAGCCTCGCGTTCGCGGGTCTGACGCTGGCTGAGATAGACCAGCAGGCCTACGGCAACGACGACCACGACGACCACAATCAGGGAAAGCAGAACAAGGGGTTTTTTCACCATGGTTTCTCGCTTGTATTTTTCTCCTTCAGGAAGGGAAACCCGAATCCCGGTCACGGATTTTCCCTGACACGGCAATTTTATAGCACGTTTCCGGGAGAACTTCCATGCTATCCGCCCGGGGCCCATGGTCACATCAAAATTTCCCAATTTATTATAAATATCGGTCACGTGCATAATAAAGGGCATTGTGCATTTTTTCAGTATATTCAATGGATTCTGTTCTTATATGATTGACCCTGGCCTGGAGCCGCTTTTGATCCAAACGGGGGCTGATCCGTTCTGGAGCCTTTCTCTCGGCCCTGAACCTGACAGAAAATTGACGATTTACACCCGGCAGGGAGGGGAAAAAGAAAATGAATATGTCAAGGAATTGACAAAAATTTCAGAGCGGAACAGTCCAACTTCCTGATTCATTTAGAAATAATGAATATGCCGTACCTGCCTCCGCCGCAGGGGCAGCTGCCGTTAGGGATGGTATGTCCGTTGCTTATGACCGGACAGATTCCTGGATCGGAAACCAGGGCGGGAAAAAACTTTAGAATGGGACCTGGTCATTTTTAAAATTGATGGCGACTGACGGCAAAAGCAGAAAAGGTTCTGTTTCCAGCGGATCTTTTCCCTTCTGCCTGGGTCGCCGGCGCTCATTTAATTCTTATGAAATTTATTTCTCCTGTTTCACATAAGGGAGGGAGCTTTTTCATCCTCTGCCTCCTCTGCTGTCTGGGTTTGTTTCTCCGGACGGCGACCCTCTCTTTCGCGGGAAGCACGGAAACGAGCCGCAGGGTCAAGCAGGTAGCCTCCTACCAGAATATCAAGGGGGCGATCGAGGAGGCCAATTCCTTAAAAGCCAGAGGCTTCGAGGCCTACTACGAAAAAGTGGAGATCCCGGAAAAGGGCCTCTGGTACCGGGTATTTGTCGTTCAAAATGAGCAGGGGTCCAAAAAACCCGGCACCTTGGAAAAAAGGAAAAGATCTCCGGGGAAAGTTCCACCAACCAAGGACCCCGCCGTCCGGCAAGCAGACGGAGTTACCCCGCCTTCCCCGCAGCAGGAGCCTGCAATTCAAAAACGGGAGATCAAGGGCTCCCCGGAACGACTTCAGGCAATCCTGAAGAAAGGCATCGTCTCCGCGGCTGAAAAGGGTAAACCGGCGCCTTCCCCTGAGAGAAAGGAGATCCGGGAAAAGGACAAGGGAAAGGACGAGACGGAACGGAGCAGCAGAAGCGGGTCTCCTGAGCCATTGAGACATGAACCCGCAAGGGCGGAATTCGAGGCGGGGCATTATGAAAGGGCGGCTGCCCTGCTGACCGCCCTGCTTGCGCAGAAAGCAAACGATGCCGCCCTTCACGAAAACAGCTTGAGGGGATTGGCGGACTGTTACAATCATCTCGCCGGAACGGGGGACCGGAACTCCAACGCCCGGGCCGTTGCGATCTACAAAAATATTCTCCATTATTATCCAGATCCGAGAACTGGAAACGACCTGGCATATTTCCGGTTGGCAGGATTCCTGGAGCGGGAGGGCAAGGATGAGGAAGCTTATCTCGCCTATGAAAACCTCGCCCAGAAATATCCCGAATCCGCCCATGCGCCGGACGCGCTGTTCAAGCTGGGGGAGATTCTCTGTCGAACAAAGCGGTTCAACCACGCCACGGCTAAACTTTCGAGTTATCTCGCCAAGTATCCCGATGGACATCACGCATCCCTGTCTCGTTTTCTCCTCGGTTACTGTCTCCGGCAAGTCAATGCCCAGGCCGACGGGGCACTCTGGTATCGCAATGCCTTGAACAGAGAAAACAACGTCGAGTTGCTCCCGGCGGAGGTTCTTTATGATTTGGGAGTCTTCCTCTTTTCCCATCAGGAATATGCGAGGGCAGCCGAATTTTTTTCCTTCTGTCTGAATCTCTATCCGGAAGAGGTTTCAAAAAAAAGCGCAATGCTTTACCTGGGGCGATCCTTCTATGCCCTGCAACAGTTTCCTTCAGCCTTGAAGATCTTCAGCCTGCTGCTGGAGTCCTATCCGGAAACGGTCGAGGCGAATGAAAGCATTCTCTTCCTGGCAAACATCGGCGTCCTGAAGCCCTCAATCGACGTCAATGTCTGCCTGGCGGGATGGGAGTATTACAGGAATCCCATGGAAACTTACGACTGGATGAGAAGAAGATATCCCGGTGGCCGATTGGAGGAGTGGCTGCGCTATCAGAAGGGGTATGCCTTATGGAAGGCTGGACGCTTCCAGGAGTCTTTCGATCTCTATCGCCGCCTGCTGGAGGACTTCAGGCATGGCGCTCTGGAAGGGAAAAGCAAGGCCTATCTCCTTGCGAACGCAAAGCGCCTCATCGAAGATGCCTACGGAAAGGGGCAGGACCTGGCCGTTGCCGATCTCTATTACAAACTGGAAAACCACGTGGCTTCCTCTCCGGAATTTTCCGATCTCTTTCGGAAGGCGGGAATCAGCCTTCAGCGACTGGGATTGATCACCGAGACAGACAAGGCCGGGGAGCGCCTGGAACACAGCGGCGGCAAGGAACCTTCCTGGGAAACGGCTGGACTCCCGGGGGGGCAAGGCGGCATCGGTAAGGCGGGAGCGAAAGTTGCAGTGGAAAAAGGAAACGACGTTCCGAAGGAGGGGATAAGAGCGAAGGGATCCGACGCCGATCGGGAAGGAAAGGAGATGGCGGATACCCTATCGCGAAAGGCAGCCGATCCGGCCCTGGCGGAACGCGGGGTCCGTGCGGTCAGAGAAGAAAGCGGCGATCCCTTTTGGTCGAAAGTGGCGAGCTACCGGGCGGACGATGCGGTTTGGCGTAAAAGCAATGCGGATTATTTAAAGTAAAAATGAAACGCTTTCGGTTTAATGATGAATGACATCGCGTTATTGCAAAAATCTTTCGAGGGGTTCAACCAGGCGACTCTCCATATCCAGCAGGCCTTTTCTCGGCTGGAGAAGAAATTTGACTCCCTGAACCTGGAGTTGGAAGCAAAAAATCGGGAATTGCTGCGGACGCTCGCCGAGAAAGAGGAAATGAAGAGCTACCTGCAGAATATCCTGGAAAGTCTGACCAACGGAGTCGTGGTGACAAATCTGGAGGATGAAATCCAGGTGCTGAATTCCTCGGCGGGGATATTTTTAGGAAAAGGACCGGAGGACGTCCTTGGGAAGCATATCCGTGTATTATTTGAAGAGGCTGCTTCCAGGGACTGGATGGACATCTTTCTGAACAAAGCCTTCCAGAAGGGGAGAGGATCCCGTCTGACCTATAAGGACCGTATTCTCGACATTGCCGGGTCCTTTATCAAGTCGGGAGGACGGAACAGTGGCGCGGTCTTCGTCCTCAGGGACATCACCCGGATTGAAAAACTGGAGAGCATGGCGAAGCGGTCCGAGAAGTTCGCCGCCCTGGGGGAAATGGCGGCGAATATCGCCCATGAGATACGAAACCCCCTGGGCAGCATCGAGCTGTATGCCTCCCTGCTGAAAAAAGAGTTGCCGAGCATCAAAGCTCAGAATCGAATTTCCCGGATCATTTCATCGGTAAAAAAAATGGATAACAAAATATCCAATCTCCTGCTCTTTACGAAAAACCGGAATCCCCTTTTGCGGAAAATTCCCCTGCGCACTTTCCTGGATGAGCTTCTTGGCTTCTGCGAGCCGCTGATTGACCGGGACCGGGTGCACGTTCGCACGGCCTACGCCGTAGAGGAGCCATGGATTGAAGGCGATGTGGAAATGCTCAAGCAGGCCTTTTTCAACCTGATGCTCAATGCCCTTCAGTCCCTGGAGCAGAAAGGGGGGACCGTGGATTTTGAGGTCCGGAATCCTTCAGGACCGGACCGGGACGGGGACGAACCTCTGGTGGAAATAAAGATTCAGGATTCGGGAATCGGCATCCCCGGAGAAAATTTGGACAGGATCTTCGACCCCTTCTTTACGACCCGGGAAGAGGGCTCCGGGCTGGGGCTCGCGATTGTGCACAACATCATCGAAATGCACCGCGGCTATATCCACGTGGAAAGTGTGGAAGGGGAAGGGACCGCCTTTTATCTTCTCCTTCCCTTGAGTGAAGGGCAGGGACAGCCGCAGGTTGAAGCGGACTGAACATGACGAAGATCGGGATGGGATAATAAATGAAGGATGCGCGCATACTGATCGTAGATGATGATACGTCCATGAGAATGGCCCTCTGCGAAACGCTGGAAAGCTGCGGCTATCGTGTCGAGAACGCGGCCAACGGATTCGAGGCCTTGACGAAGTTCAGAAACGGAACTTTTGAAGCGGTCATCACGGATATGCGGATGCCGGGAATGAGCGGCATGGAGGTCCTCAAAAGCATCAAAAAGATATCGTCGGACAGTCCCGTCATCCTCATCACCGCCTACGGCACCGTCAACACGGCCGTTGAAGCGATGAAGGAAGGGGCTTCCGATTTCATCATGAAACCCTTTTCCCTGGAGGACATCGAGTTTGTCGTCAGGAACGTATTGGCTACGCAGGGCGAAAAAGAGGAAAAAGTCATCCAGGGGGAAAAAAGGCCGGCGGCCACCGATCGGGAGATTATTTCGAACGATCCGAAAATCCTGGGCATCTTTGAGTTTCTCAAAACCGTGGCGAAGAGCAGATCCAGCGTCCTGATCCAGGGGGAAAGCGGAACGGGCAAGGAGCTGTTTGCCCGCTTCCTCTATCGCCACAGCGACCGGAAGCATCTGCCTTTTGTCGCCGTTAATTGCGCGGCCATTCCCGAAAATCTTCTGGAAAGCGAGATGTTCGGCTATGAAAAAGGGGCCTTTACCGGTGCAATGCAGAAAAAGACAGGCAAGTTCGAGCTTGCCAACGGGGGAACGCTCCTTCTCGACGAAGTGACGGAGATGAATATCCACCTGCAGGCGAAGCTGCTCCGGGTGATTCAGGAGAGAGAAATCGATCGCGTGGGGGGAAAGATGCCCATCCCCGTGGACGTGAGAATCGTCGCCACGACGAACGCCGATATCCGGAAGCGAATCGAAGAGAAAGCTTTCCGAGAGGACCTCTATTATCGTCTCAATGTCCTTCCCTTGAGAATTCCGCCCTTGCGGGAAAGGAAAGGAGATGTGGAACTTCTGAGCCGGCACTTTCTGAAAAAGTACAGCAACCTCAATGAAAAGGAAGCTCCGGCTTTAGCCGGACAGACTCTGCAGAGGCTGAACGACTATCCGTGGCCGGGAAATGTCCGCGAACTGGAGAATGTCATTGAGCGCACGGTGCTCGTCTGCCAGGGGAAAACGATCCTTCCGCAGCATCTATTCCTCGAAGAGGTCCCCGCTGATGGGTTGCCTGGAGGGGAAAAAACTGCCGCTTTCCGGGAAGAAGGGGAGGACTTTCTTCCCGGAAAGGGTCCCTCCGGGGAGATGACGATCTGGGAGATGGAACGGGAACTCATTTTCCGTACCCTGGAGCGGGTTCAGGGAAATAAGACCAAGGCATCGGAGATCTTGGGAATCAGCGTCAGGACCATGCGGAACAAGCTTCAGGAGTATTCCGGGAAGACCTCCCTGCCGTCAGGGTAGGAACGACCGAAGGAAAAAAGATTGAAGTGGTATGTGCTTTGCTTGATTCCGGGCGAGGGAAGAGGAATGGATTTTCTATTTAGTAAGACAATCGGCGTCCTTTCCGGGATGATCGGGTTCCGGTCGCAAAAAAACAAGGTCATAATGTCCAATATCGCCAATCTGGATTCCCCGGATTACAAGCCGAAAGACTACGTCTTTAAGCGGGATCTCAGCAGAGCGGCCGCCGACCAGAATCAACTTTCCCTGGCTAAGACGCATCAGAACCATTTACCCGGCGGACAGGACGAAATTTCAGACAAGGATTTCAAGGTGGTGGAAACCGGAGAGAAGGTCAAGATGGATACGGAAATGACCAATCTGGCGGAAAATCATTTGATGTACAACATGGCAGTGGAAATGCTGGCTCGCAAATTCAGGGGATTGAACACCGTATTGAAGGAGACAAAATAGAATGGATTTTCTGACGTCGTTTCGCATCTGCAGCTCGGGTTTTGCGGCGCAAAGGACAAAAATGGATGTCATTGCCAGCAATTTGGCCAATGTCAGTACGACCAGCACTCCTGAGGGAGGGCCTTACAAGCGGAAGATGGCTGTCTTTGCCTCGGAAAATGTCAAGAAGGGATTTACTTTCGGGGACAAACTCAGGGATGCAGTCAAGGGAGTCGCTCTGAAGGAAGTGGTCGAGGCCGGAGACGGGGTGAAAAAAGTCTATAACCCCTCCCATCCCGAGGCCGATGCGCAGGGAAATGTGGCGATGCCCAATGTCAATGTTGTCATGGAGATGACCGATATGATCACGGCCAGCAGGGCTTACGAGGCCTGCGTCACCGCCTTTGACGCCACCAAGAACATGGCTTTGAAGACGCTGGATATCGGCAAATAGGTCTCCGGTGGGCGGAAACCTTACCGTCATACCGATTGATGCTGCTTATGAGGTGAGAAAATGGAAGATTTATCAATTCAGGGGAAATTCAGTCTTCCCTCCGTCTTTCCGGAAAAAAAGAGCGGTCCGGAGCAGGGGGAAGGAAAGGCCTCCTTCGGTGACGTCCTTCACAATACGATCCAGGATATCAACAAGCTTCAGAGTGACGCGGATAAGGCGATCTCCAAAGTGCAGGTCCATGATACGGGCAGCGTCCATGAAGCCATGATCGCCCTGGAAAAAGCAAGCATCTCCTTTCAGACCATGATGCAGGTCCGAAATAAAATTGTGGATGCCTATCAGGAAGTGATGAGGATGCAGGTATAAAATGGATAACCCCTTGTCCCTTCAGTCAAAGCGCAGGTCGGCATGAATTCCGTTACCTCCTTTCTCGCCAAGATCAGTCAGAGCATTACCGAACTGACACCCGCCAGGAGATTGTCCCTTTTGATTGCGGCAGGCATTACCCTCTCGGTCCTGGCGGCGATGGTGTATTTTGCCAACCGCACCGACTATAAGGTGCTCTTCTCCCACCTGTCCAGTGAAGATGCCTCCGCGATCCTGGCGAAGATTCAGGAACAGAAAATTCCCTATGAACTGAGCTCTTCGGGAGACACAATTCTCGTGGCCGCGGACAAGGTTTCCGAACTCCGGCTCGAGATGGCCGGATCAGGCCTGCCCCAGGGAGGGGGAGTGGGCTTTGAGATCTTCGATCAGAAAACCCTGGGCGCCACGGATTTCGAGCAGCAGCTGAATTACCGGCGTGCCCTGCAGGGAGAACTTGCCCGGACCATCAAAGGGTTGGAGGAAATCCAATCCAGCCGGGTGCACATCGCCCTGCCCAAGGAATCCCTCTTTGTCACGGAGGAGAAAAAACCCACTGCGTCCGTCTCGCTCAAGCTGAAGCCGGGCCGGTCGCTGAGCCAGGCGCAGATTGAGGGAATTGCTCATCTCGTGGCGAGCAGCGTGGAGGGCCTCAATGCGGAAGATGTCATTATCGTCGACAGCAAGGGCGCCATTCTGTCCAAGGTGAAGGGCGAATCCCGTCTTTCCGGTCTTTCCAACTCCCAGGTCGAATTCCAGCGCAATCTTGAAAAGGATACGGCTGCCAGGATCCAATCCCTCCTGGAAAATGTCGTCGGCCAGGGAAAGGCCGTCGTCCGGGTGGCCGCGGACCTGGATTTCCGGATGACGGAAAAAACGGAAGAATCCTATGACCCGGAATCCCCTGTGGTCAGGAGCTCTCAGAAGCAGTCCGAAAAATCTCCCGTCTCCGCAACCGCCAATGCCGGCGTTGGCGCGGAAAGGCTGGATGAAATTACCAATTACGAAATTAACAAGACCGTGAGCAAAACGGTCATGCCCGTCGGGGAGGTCAAGAAGCTTTCCATTGCCGTTCTGGTGGACGGTGTTTATGCCAAGGATAAAAAAGGCGGGGAAACCTATGCGCCCAGATCGCAAAAGGAAATCGAATCCATCGAAGGACTGGTCCGCACCTCGGCGGGATTCAACTCGGCACGGGGCGATCAGGTGGCGGTGACGAACATGCCCTTCCAAAGGATCGACGAAGAAGAAGTTTCCGCTCTGAGCGGCTGGGTGGAGAGTGCGTCGAATTATCTCCCCCTGCTGAAGTACCTGATCATCCTGGTCGCCGTGGTTCTGGCATTTCTCTTTGTCGTTCGCCCCCTGGTCGGAGGCCTTGCCGGGCAGCTCGGGGGACAAGCCACGGCCATTGAGGGAATGCCGACGGATGTCGTTCAACTGAATGATCAGTCTCCTTCGTTGGATCTGATTGCCCTCCAGGAGAAAGAGTTGACGGAAGTGGAACTCACAAGAAAAATGGCGGTGGAAGATTCTAAGACATTCGCCGAGCTGTTGCGAAACTGGTTGAAATGACAAAAGAATAATGAATTCGGAGTGACGGGGGTGAGAGGGGAAGAAGATTCAATGGCTTTCCCGACAACGAGGAATGGCAAATCTCACAAGTGAAGAAAAGGCCGCGATTCTGATTTTATCCCTGGAGGAGGAGACGGCCGCTGAAGTCATGAAATATCTGAGGCCCTCGGAAATCAAGCGTTTGGGAAAACACATGAGCCGCGTCAGCACCATATCTTCGGAAACGATCCGTTCCATCTCCCGGGAGTTCTGCCTTCTTGCCAGAGAGCGGGGAAGACTCATCTCCGTGAGTGAAGCGGTGACCAAGAATATTGTGGCCAAAGCCATCGGCGAAGAGGAAGCGCAGAACATTCTCAGTGAAGTGGAGAGCATCCGTGTGGATGACAATCCAATCACCGACAAGCTGCGGGATGTGGATCCGAAGATCCTCATGGAGTTTACAAAATCCGAGCATCCACAGACCATTGCCTTGATCCTTGCCCATGTGAAACCGGAAAAAGCCGCCGAGGTCCTGGAAAACTTCACCCCGGAGATGCAGTTCGAAATCACCCGACGAATGGCCACGCTGAAAAGCGTTCCCCAGGAATACATCGACGAAGTGGCAAAGACCCTGGAAAAGGAAATTGTAACGAATGTGACCACCAGTGCCGATATCGGCGGAATCCGGATGATGGCTGAAATCCTGAACCGGATGAACCGGGCCAGCGAAAATGCCATTCTTGCTGCGCTGGAAGACACGGATCCCGAACTGGCTTCAGGCATACGCAACCTGATGTTTACCTTCGACGATGTTCTCCAGCTCAATGATCGGGAACTACAGGAAGTCCTAAGAGAAATCAGCAGCGAAGATATCGGCAAGGCTCTGAAAATCGTTGACGAGGGCATGAGGGAAAAGGTGTATCGCAATCTCTCCAAGAGAGGCGCCGAGATGCTGAAGGAGGAACTCGAACTGATGCCGCCGATCCGGATCTCGGAAGCGGAGATAAGCCAGAGGACGATTGTGGAGACGGCCAAAAAAATGGAAGCGGAAGGGCGGATTGTTCTGGCCCGGGGCGATGAACAGGATGAGTATGTATAAGCAGGGCAGAATCATCAAGTCTCAGGATGTCGCCTTGGTGACGACCACAGCGAATACGCCCACCGACTTTACCCCCTTCGGAGTGCAGGAGAAGGACGACCCGCCGGCTTCGATCAGCAGAAGCCGGGAAAGGGAACAAATCATCCAGGCGCTGACACCGCGGATCGCGGCTGCGGAGAAGCAGGGCTATGAGCAGGGATTTGCAGAGGGTTTCCGGGAAGGCTCAAACGTACAGAAAAATGAAGCACTGGCCGCCGTGAATGCCCTGCAGGCCGTGAGGGAAGAGGTCGGCTCCTTCAAGGGAAAAATTCTCCAGTCAACGGAGAAGCAGATCCTGGAACTCTGTATCGCTGTTGCGGAAAAGATTCTCCATCAGGAAATCTCGACGGACAGAAGGGTGATTCAAAGCGTCCTGAAGGCTGCTTTTCGCACGTTGGTCGACCGGGAAAATGTCAAGATCCGGCTGAACGCCGAAGACTTTCGCTACCTGGCCGAAATGAAGAGTGATTTTATACGCAGTCTGGATGGAGTCCGCAACGTTTTCTTCGAGGAGGATGGGAGCATTCCGCGAGGCGGGGCGATTCTGGAAACCAGCTCCGGCGAAGTGGATGCGCGCATCGGCGAACAGCTCGCGGAAGTCAAGGCCGCCATGGACCTTTCCCTTTCCTAGACCCCTTCCCGTGATTGGGGAATTTCGAACACCATGCCCGGAAACAACTTACAACCTCAGCCTGCAGATTTCTCCCTGGACCTGACTCGCTATCATCGGATTCTGGAAAGAATCAATCCCATCAAAGTGTACGGCAGGGTTAGTGAAATTGTCGGCCTCGTTGTCGAAGGCAATGGGCCGGCCGCTTCCATCGGCGAACTGTGCCTGCTTCTTCCCCATGGAAACAAACCCGTCCTCGCCGAAGTCGTCGGTTTCAAAAAAGGCAAGGTGATTCTGATGCCCCTGGAAAATGTCCAGGGACTCGGACCGGGCTGTCTCATCAAATCGCTCGGCCAGCAAGCGACAGTGAAAGTCGGAAACAGTCTCCTGGGCAGGGTGATCGACGGCTCGGGAAACCCCATCGATAATATGGGCCCCATTGATGCCGAAGAGGAGTACCCCCTTTATGCCGAGCCTCTCAACCCCCTGCTGCGGGGGCGGATCTCCGAACCCATCGATTTCGGCGTTAAGGTTCTCAATGGTCTTTTCAGCTGCGGCAAGGGGCAGCGGATGGGGATTTTCGCGGGGTCTGGGGTGGGCAAAAGCGTACTGATGGGAATGATCGCCCGCAATACCAGCGCCGACGTTAATGTCATCGGCCTGATCGGTGAACGGGGCCGCGAGGTACGCGAATTTCTGGAGAAAAATCTAGGGAAGGAAGGGCTCGCCCGGTCCGTGGTCGTGGTGGCGGCATCGGATATGCATCCGCTCATCCGCATGAGAGCCGCTTACGTGGCAACCACCGTCGCGGAATATTTCCGCGACCAAAATCATGATGTCCTGCTGATGGTGGATTCCCTGACCCGCTTCGCCATGGCACAGAGGGAAATAGGCCTGTCCGTGGGAGAACCCCCCACGACCAAAGGCTATACGCCCTCTGTTTTCAGCCTCCTGCCGAAGCTTCTGGAGCGGGCGGGCAAGGTGGAGGACCGGGGAAGTGTGACCGGGCTTTACACCGTCCTGGTGGAAGGGGATGATTTTAATGAGCCCATCTGCGATTCCGCCCGCTCGATTCTGGACGGTCACCTTTGTCTGTCGCGGGAGCTTGCCGGCAGGAACCATTATCCGTCCGTGGATGTCCTCAACAGCATCAGTCGAGTGATGATGGACATCGTCAGTGACAGGCACCGGGAGCTGGCCAATCGCATGATGAACGTTCTGGCTACCTATAAGAAAGCCGAAGAGTTGATTAATATCGGCGCCTATGTCCATGGCAGCAACGCCGAGATCGACGATGCCATCCGCAGGATCAATCCGGTCAACGAGTTCCTGAAGCAGGGGATTTCCGAACACTTTGATTATAAAAAGAGTCTGCAGATGATGGAAGAGCTCTTCAAAGAAAGTGACTGATCATGTTCAAATTTCGGCTGCAGACGGTCCTGGAATATCGAACCGTTGTCGAGGAAAGGATGCTGCGGCGATTTTCGGAAACGGCCAGGCGGCTGGACGAGGAAAAAACCAGGCTGCAAGTGCTGGAGCGGGAAAAATCCGACCTGATCGGCATGATGAAAGGCGTCCGGGAGAACGCCATGCCGGCGGGGGACATCATGATGCTCGCGGGCTATATCGGCGAGTTGCAGGCCAGGGAGAAGGGGCAGCGGGCCGCTATCCAGGAGGTGTCCCTGGAACTGGAAGGAAAGCGGAAGGACCTGCTGGAATCGGTCCGGAAGAGAAAGATGATGGAAAAATTAAGAGAAAAAAATCTGGCTGATTATCAACATTCCCTGGCGGAGGACGAACGCCGGATGATGGATGAAATGGCAGCAACCCGATTTGATGGAGCCAAGTCATGAAGAAAGTGCTTTATGTCTTTCAAGCCTTTATCCTCATTGTTGTTCTGATCAAGGTTGCCACTCTCTGCGGTTGTCTCCAATTCCTGGACCTGCCGCAAAGCTCTCTGCTGTCCGAAAATCGCGCCCTGGCGGAGCCGTCGCGCCAGCGGACGGCGATTCAAGATGTGACGGAAGATGAACAGGCGCAGCCGAGAAGCCTGATGAGCGCTTTGCAGAAGCGGCAGCAGGAACTGGAAGGGAGAGAAAACGCGCTCCGGTCGGAAGAGGAAAGATTGGCGTCGCTGAAGAAGGAGGTTACGGAAAAAATCGACGTTCTCCTTCGCCTGGAGCAGAAGCTCAATGCGGCGATCGGAGCGAACAAGGAGGCGGAGGCTAAGCGTTACAAGGACCTGGCCAAGGTGTATGAAGCGGCGCCCCCGGCAAAGGCGGGAGCCATGCTGGAGAAACTGGATTTAAAGACGGCGGCGGGGATTACCCTGCATATGAAGCGGGACAAGGCGGGAGCGATTTGGGGATTCCTGTCACCGCAGAAAGCCGTGGAGATTACGAGAGAAATCACCATGACCGCTCCGAAACCCCAGGAATGATCCCTTGGGGGTTCCCAGTCTCTTTCCGGATACAAGGCCGAGTCCCCGTTTTGATCGCGGGGATTGAACAAAGCAAAAGACTGCCGGCGCCGATATCAAGAGCAGGTCCAACCGGATAGCATGCCCCTTTGAGGCGTTCCCCTGGATTGGGATTCCCCTGAGGCAGGTTTAGATTCCACCTCCTCCAGGCGCGTTTTCACGGCTTCCTTCACCCAGCGTTGCGGTTCCGCCACCACCATCGGCCCCCGCCAAGCTCTTCACAGCAGCCATCCGCTCCGTCCTAACCTGAAAGCCACCTTCCTGATGCACCGGTTCACCGCCTGCACCGATGAAGCATTTGCAACAAACCGGCAAGGTCAAGTTATTCATCTTCATAAAACCCTGCAGGAATGGCATCAAAACGGTCATTTTACCTTAAACTTTAAGCGGTCGAGATTTAACCTGAAACCACAATCTTTGTCTTTGAATGGGTCCTGAACGAAGGGGCTGCCGATCTTGACATTGAGGCGCGGTCTGATATCATTTCCCGACGTTTATCAAAAGGAGAACAGAGCGGAAAGCGTTGTAGCGGGCTGAAGCCTGAAACGGCCTGTCCGGACGGGCCGGCCGTCGGTTCGGTGGTTTCTTTCTGCTGCTCACCCGCCCTGTGTTGCAGAGAACAGGAGTTTCTTTCGAAGGTGCTCGGGGACCGTGTCTTCAAAGGGGATAAAACCCGAATACCTTCATGAGGTCACATTTGGAAGAACAGTCCTATCGAAGCTGGGTCGAGGTGGACCTGGACTGTTTCGCCTGGAACTGGGCGGAACTGAGACGGCTTGTCGGCCCGGAGGTTAAAATCCTCCAGGTGGTGAAGGCGGATGCTTACGGTCACGGCGCCATCGAGATTTCCCAGGCGGCCTTGAAAAACGGCGCCGCCAGCCTCGGGGTTGCCAACGCCGATGAAGGGGTGCAGCTCCGGGCCGGCGGGATTACGGTACCGATCGTCATCCTCGGCCCTTCCACGGGAGAGGAGATCCGGGAGATCATCAAATACGGCCTGACGCCGTCGCTGTCCGACCTATCCTTTGCGAGGGAGTTTCAGCGCCATCTGGCCAGGGCGGAGGTTACGGCTCCCGTGCACGTCGAGGTTGATACAGGCATGGGCCGGGGCGGGATCCTGGCGGAAGAAGCATCGGCACTCATCCAGGTCATTCGCGATTATCCCAACATCGTCCTCGAAGGGCTTTTTACCCATCTGGCCTCCAGCGAGTCCTGCGTCGATTACAACGAGCAGCAGTGGAGCCTCTTTGAAAAATTGATCGAACGGTTGGCGGCCCTGGGAATTTCGATTCCGTTGAAGCATATGGCCAACAGTGGGGGGATCCTAAATTATCCCCGGTTTCACCTGGACATGGTGCGGCCCGGACTGATGACGTACGGGATTCATCCGGGGCCGGAGACGGAGGCCCGGGCGGATCTTCATCCCGTCATGAGCTTCAAGACCCGGGTTGTGCTGCTGAAGGAGTTTCCCCAAGGGGCGAGCATCGGATACAACCGGACCTATGTGACCCCGAGGCCCTCCCGGATTGCGACGCTCCCCGTGGGCTACGGCGACGGTTACGGAGTTATTCTCTCCAACGCGGGAGAGGTGCTGATCCGGGGGAAGCGGGTTCCCGTGGTGGGGCGGATTTCCATGGACATGACCACGGTGGATGTGAGCTCCCTTCCGGACTGCTGCCTTGGCGATGAAGCGGTCCTGCTGGGCCGGCAGGGCGGGGAAGTCATTTCCGCCAATGAGATTGCCGCCCGCGTCCGGACCATCAGCTACGATATCCTCTGCGCCTTGGGCAAGCGGGCGCCGCGGATTTTCCTGCAGCAGGGGAGAGCCGATGCCGTTGAACCGCGCCTGCGGAGGATTTTCATCCCCTCGGAAGAGCGGTCACGGGCGCGGATCGACGGGATGATCCGCCAGTGCTTCCAGGTCCGGGCGCGGAGCGAAGCGTTGGGGGACGCCATCTTCTATGAAATGTTCGAAGCGCTTTTCGGCAAGGACGACCGGCAGCTGGAACTGCGCTCGAATTTCCGGTATGACATCGCGGTCTGCGAGCCGACGGGGGAAGAGGCGCAGGAGATGGAGGGGGCTTCCGACGATTTCCGGGTGACGACCCGGATCGAATATACCAAGGTTCTGCGCAACCCCATTTTCCTCATCGGCTGTGCGGGAAATAATGAACAGCTGTCAGCCTTTTTCGAAGACCCCCTCTGCGAATATCGCTGGCTGCTCCAGGATGGTCATTTCCCCATTCAGGACCGGGATTTCCGGGTGCAGCAGGTGCGGATCGACCAGGAGGATGTTCCGGTGATCCGGGCGGAAAATTCGAGCCGGGGCTACGAAGTCTGGTGCGGCGGAGAGCATCTGCGGGAGAAACTCAACCGGCAGGTCCGGGTGGAGCTGGAAATCGTCACCCGCGCGGCCCGGAGCCGCCGATTCTTTTCCGTTTATCTCGTTTATCCCACGCGGGGGCTGGACATCTCCTTTTTCTATGAAGGGGCGCCCATTTCCTGCGTCCGAGAAGTCAGCTTCTTTGCCGGCCGCCACCCTTATCCGGAGATTGCCCGCGAGGAGGGGCGCTCCGTTTCCCTGAAGATCAGCGATGAAGAATGGATCTTTCCCAACAGCGGGGTGACCTTCATCTGGGATGAATTCCGATCCGGGCAGACCGGCGGGTAGAGCAGCCACGGCAGTTTCCGCGAACGGAGGGGCGGAACGATCCCCGGATCACTGAAAGAGCCATAACGATCGGGAATCAGGAAGGTCCGGAGAAAAAGAGAAAATGTGCAGGAGAGAAACATTGCCATATTGACAACGATAAAAACATGGTTATAATTCACTTAAATTTTCCGGATGCCTGAAGGAGTTAAGGGATATCATGGGGGGAAGGTATTTCAATCCGTCGCAGATGTCTCTGGCGCAAGCCGCTTTCTGCAATGCCGAACAGCTCGTGGAAAGATATTACCGCTTCGGGGAGGGGGCGTTGCGGGCTTGTCGCTACGATATCCGGACCCTGATTCAACTGGAGAGTCATGAAATCCAGGAGGAAGCCTTCGCCCATCTCTGCCGGTACCGGTACGATAAGCACAACGCTCAGGGTCCCTCGAAAAGCTTTTTCTTCTATCGGGTCTGTCTGCAGGACAACCGGATTCTGAACGCCGTGGAGCGGGCGAATTCCTTCATCAAATTGCCTCCCCTGATGCTTTACATCGCCGCGCACGAGTTGGTTCACGTCATCCGTTTTGACGCGGGGCTGTTCGATTTTGAAGCGCCTCAGGAGGAAAAAAGCCGGGAAGAGGAAATCGTCCATGCCATCACCCGCCAGATCATGCAGCCGGCGATGCATCACGACCTGAACCTCGTTCTGGACTGCTTCAGCGATCAATACAAAATTGGAGATTTATACCATTAATCATGGAGGTTTAAGGTATGCCGATTTATGAATACAAATGCCGGAAGTGCGGGAAGGAATTTGAAGTCTTTCAGAAAATCACCGAAGCGCCGGTACAGCAGTGCGAATTCTGCCAGGGGCAGGTCGAGAAAATGATCTCTCTTTCCGCTTTCCACCTGTCCGGTTCCGGTTGGTATGTAACCGATTACGGCGGAAAGAAATCCTGTGCCGTGGAGGCAAGGCAGAAAGAAGCCGCCGATTCTTCCAGCACTGCGCCTTCCTGCAGCGGCGGAGAGTCCTCCTGTTGCGCCGGGTGCAAAGCCGCGGAATAAAGAGACGGCTTCGAGAATTCATCGATATTCCAAAACCCTGTTTCTCTAAACCCGGAATTGCTGGGGGAGGGAAACGGGGTTTTTTATGGTTTATCCGGATCCGGCCGATCGTGATGAACGTGCAGGGATATTTTCCGGATGCCTCAAAAAAATGCACGGAAACACAACCGTTTTCTGGAGTGAACTTCTGAAGTCAGGACGAAAAGGGCAGTGCCTTGCAGGGAAATTATAGGCCAAAGAGGGGGCGACGATGAAATATCACTGGGAAATTGAATTTGAGCTGGAAGAAGTGAATGATCAGCATGCCGTCAGCAGAATGCCTGTTTCTTCAAAAATGCTCAACCCCTTTGGCACGGTCCACGCGGGAGCCATGATCTGGTTTGCCGATGTCACGGCGACCGTGCTGGCACTGGGTACCGAGACGATCCCTGAAGATGGCAAAGGATTTCCCCTTGCCATCAATCTCGCTTCGAGTTTACTGGGAAATCAGCGAAAGGGGGAATTGAGGGCTGAGGCCACCTTCGTCCATAAAGGAAAGCAACTGATGGTTGTGAGAACGAGAGTTACGGGCGATCAGGGCAAACTGCTGGCGGAAATAACGACGACGCATGTACCGGCAAAATAAAAGAGCCGGACAATAAGCCCTTCGAGAGATGGCCTGGAAAGGCAGCTTTTGAAATCAGCTTTTGCCGTTCTGCTCAGCTTCAATTCTTTATCCACAGTTGCCCTGATGCCTTCCGGGGTGGGCTGAATCCCCGCACCCGGAATTCTAACTGGCCAGTTTGATAATCTTAGTGATCAGATTCTTATAGCCGATGCCTGCGCTTTTCATCAGCATGGGGAACATGGAAATGTCCGTGAAGCCCGGCAGCGTGTTGATTTCATTCAGATAGACTCGGTTGTCAGCGACAAAAAAATCCACCCGGGCGAAGCCCTTGCAGTCGCAGAGGCGGTACGCTTTTTCCGTCAACGTTCTGATTTCCTCTTTGGTGTCCCCATCCAGGTCGGCTGGAATAGCGACTTGCGTTCTGTTCTTTTTGTATTTTTCCTCAAAGTCATAGAACGCGCCCTCCAGAACGAGTTCCCCGGGCTCCGAGATGGTCAATTGATCATTGCCCAGCACGGCCACTTCGATTTCCCGGGCCTTTGCAAGTCCCTGCTCGGCCACGATTTTATCGTCGTGGCGGGCGGCTTCGCTGACGGCTTTTTTCAGGTTTTTAAAATCGGTGACTTTCGTGATGCCGACGGACGAACCGGAATTGGCAGGCTTGATGTAAACGGGCAACTCAAGCCGATCCTTGATGTTGTCCAGCCACTGGTCTACGGCGCTGGGTTTTTTGCCCCGTAGATCGATGAAATCGAAGGGGACCTGGTTGATCTGATGGCCGGCCAGAAAGGTTTTGAAGACCCCTTTATCCATGCACAAGCTGGAACTCAGAACCCGGCAGCCGCAGTAGGGAACTTTCTGAATTTCCAGGAGCCCCTGCAGGGCGCCGTCTTCGCCGTATCTGCCGTGGGTGATCGGTAAGGCGATGTCGAAATGTTTTAAAAAATCGCCCGCCTGGATTTCAACTTTTTCTGAAGAGTCAGTGATTCCGTCCATGTCTTTCAATAGATAAAAGCGATTGTCCCGGTGCCAGTAGACCAGGACGAGGTCATATTTTTTGCGGTCAAATTTCCTGGCGATGTTGGTCGCCGAAATAACGGAGATATCGGCCTCGTTGCTCAGGCCGCCGAAGAACAGTCCCACCCGTTTCTTTTCCATCGTCTCTTTCCGTGTGTTGATTTGATGAAGGTCATGGTTCCGATTCCCCTGCCTCTCATCGGCAGGGGCTGTTTCCAGAGAGGAGGAGTATAGGAAAGCCGGGATTTGGTGTCAATGAAATCTTACCATCCGGCTGAGACCGTCCCGGGACGGTTTGGGACGGTCTCCCCGAACGGAGGCGCCTTGCGCGATCCTACTCCACGATGATCCTGCGGGCCGGGGAGGAAAGGACTTCGCCGACGATGGCCGCTTCGGCGACTCCCGCGGCGTGCAGCCGGGCGAGGCAGGCATCGGCCTGGTCGGCGGCCAGCGCAAAGAAGAGGCCGCCGGAGGTCTGCGGGTCAAAAAGAATGTCCAGCCGCCATTCGGGACATCCGGGGGCGACATCGATCATGGGCAGGCGGAAGCTGCGGTTCCGGTAAAGGCCTTCGGGAAGCACGCCCATCTCGGCCAGTTCCCGGGCTTCCGGGAAAAAGGGAATCGCCTCGGAGAAGACCCGGATGCCGATGTCCTGCCCCTCCATCATCTCCGCGATATGGCCGAGAAGCCCGAAGCCGGTGATGTCCGTGCAGGCATGGACGGACGGTGTCGTCTGGACGATTTCTCCGGCTGCTTTATTCAGGGTGATCATGCTGGCAACCGCACGGGCGATCAGGGAATCCTTGGCGGTTCCCGCCTTGATGGCCGTACCGGCAATGCCCGTGCCCAGGGGCTTGGTCAGGATCAGCCGGTCTCCGGGGAGGGCGCCGGCATTGAGCAGCACATGGTCGGGATGGACTGTCCCCGTCACGGAAAGGCCGTATTTCAGCTCCTTGTCCTCCACGCTGTGTCCGCCCACCAGCGGCACCCCCGCTTCCCGCAGCTTGTCCAGTCCGCCGAGAAGGATCTGCCGAAGAACGGAGATCTCCATGGTCTTGACGGGAAAGCAGACGATGTTCATTGCCGTCAGCGGCTTGCCGCCCATGGCGTACACGTCGCTCAGGGAATTGACCACGGAGATCTGGCCGAAGGTGTAAGGGTCATCCACGATGGGCGTGAAAAAGTCCAGCGTCTGGATGAGGGCCAGGTCTTCCCGGAGTTTATAGACTCCGGCGTCTTCTCCGTGTTCCATCCCGACAATCAGGTTGGGATCGGAGATCAAGGGCAGATCGCGCAAGGCTTCGTTCAGGTCTCCCGGACCGATCTTGCAGGCTCAACCGGCTCCCGACACGGTCTCGGTCAAGCGGGGGTTTTTGGGTTCTTCCATCGGTAAAACTCCTTTTTGTTCTGGAATCCGGCGGCGCTCTCCATTCCCCCGTTGGAGGGGAAACTCCGTGCGGCGGGGCGGAGTCGATGCCGCCCCTCTGGAGAGGCATCGGCAAGGGCGATCCGGCTGCCGGTGCCGGTTTTGTTTTGAACCGCTGGTCTTATCCCTTCATTAACCGCTCCAGCAAATCCGCCATCGCCTTACGCGGCCGGATCGCCGCCAGGGGCCATGTCCAGGTCCTGATTTTAGAAGAAAGGGGACGGGATGTCAATTTCCGATGTGCCGCATCAATGGAATTGATTATTCCTTCCGGTTATGATAGGCGTCCGGGCATGGCATTTGATGGTTTTCGAAACATAACGATTCAGCAGCTCGAAACGATGGTCGCTCTGGTTGAAGAACGGAGTTTCAGCCGGGCTTCCCGCCGCGTCTGCCTTACCCAGCCTTCCTTGACCAAGCACGTGAAAAACATGGAGGAGGCCCTGAACGTCCGCCTGGTCAATCGCGAACGGCTGGGAATTTCCCTGACGCCGGAAGGTAAGATCCTCTACGACTATGCCCGGAAGCTGCTTCACCTGAGGGAAGAGGCGGGGGAACGTCTCGCCCGGCTTCAGGATTACGCGGCAGGAACGATCGATGTGCAGGCCAGCACCATTCCCGGAACCTATATCCTGCCCTATGTTCTCAGCGATTTCCGCAAGCTTCATCCCGACATCCGGGTCAACGTGCAGATGGCGGACAGTGACGAATCGATAGACGCCATCTTGAACAGCCAGTCGGAAATCGGCTTCATCGGGAAAAATCCCCTGAATGCAAAACTGGTTTCTGAAAGCCTCTGGGAAGATCGGCTGGCGCTCGTCGCGCACCGGGGCCATCGCCTGGCAGGGCGGAGGCCGGCGACCTGGACGGAAGTGGCGGAGGAACCCTTTGTGGCGCGGGAAAAAGGGTCGGCCACGCGGGAGATTTTCGAACAGTATCTGCGGGAGGCACTGAACTGGACGCTGGGACGGTTCCACATCGTGGTGGAGCTGGGAAGTTCGGAGGCGGTAAAGGAGGCGGTGATTGCCGGGCTGGGAGTTTCCGTGATTTCCGTCCATGCGGTCGATCGGGAACTGCGTGACGGCCTCCTCTGTGAAATTCCCATCGAGCATTGCCGCATCGAGCGCCCCTTCTATCTGATTTACCGCCGCCATCTGTCCATCATGCGCCACCACCGGATTTTTCTGGATTTTGTACGAGGCTATAAAATTCACCGGGAGCAGTCCCCGGCGGGAGGGAAACCTTCCGCCCCGCAGGAGACGAGATGAGAGAAAAAATTCTTTATTACAGCACGAACCGGTTTCTGGACTCCCCCGAAGGGCTGACGCCCTTCACCGATCGGGTCTCCTTCCGGGAGGCGCTCCTTATGGGTCAGGCCCCCGACGAGGGATTGTTCATGCCGGAGAAAATTCCCCAGCTCTCCCTCGGGGAGATGCTCCGTCTGAAAGGCCGACCCTATACGGCGGCGGCGCAGCTCGTGGCTGAGGCCTATCTCGGGGCCGACCTGCCCGCTGAAACCCTTGCGTCGGTGATCGAATCCTCCTACACCTACGAGGTCCCCCTGGAAGGGGTGGTGGATCGCCGCTACGTGCTGCGCCTGGACCGGGGGCCGACGGCCTCTTTCAAGGATTTTGCCGCCCGGATGATGGCGCGCCTGATGAGCCATTTCCGCGATCGGGGAAAGCGCCTGAATGTTCTGGTGGCCACCTCGGGCGATACGGGCAGCGCCGTGGGGGAGGCGTTCAAGGGCGTCGCCGGGATCGATGTCTACATCCTCTATCCCCGGAACGAGGTGAGCGGCCGGCAGAAAAAGCAGCTGGACACCATCGGCGGCAATGTCCGCACCCTGTCCGTGGAGGGGAAGTTCGATGACTGCCAGAACCTGGTCAAGGAGGCCTTCTCCGATCCTGAGCTGGCGGGGTTGAACCTGACCTCAGCCAATTCGATCAATTTCGGCCGCATCCTGCCCCAGATGATTTATTACGTCTATGCCTACGCCCAGTTGGCGGAGGGAGGGGAGCCGATCGTCTTTTCCGTTCCCTCGGGAAACTTCGGGGACGCCTTGGGCTGCGAATATGCCCGGCGCATGGGACTTCCCGTCGCCCGGCTGGTGATGCCCACCAATGAGAACGATGAGTTCCCCCGTTTCCTGGCAACGGGAAACTACGAAAAAATTTCGCCCTCCCGCGCCTGCCTGTCCAATGCCATGAACGTGGGCCATCCGAGCAATCTGGCCCGGTTCTTTGACCTGTACGGGGGAACGGTAGACCGGACGGGGCGGGTGCATCGGCAGCCGGATCTGGAGTCCATGAGGAGGAACATCTTTTCCGTCACCGTTTCCGATGAAGAAACCCGGCAGACGATCCGCCGGGCTTACGAACGATACGGGCTGCTTCTGGAGCCCCACGGCGCCGTGGGCTGGCGGGGTCTGGAGCTTTACCTCGAACGCTTCCCCGATGTGCCCCTCGCTGTTTCCCTGGAGACGGCCCATCCGGCGAAATTTCCCGAAGAAATCGAGTCGCTCCTGGGATTCAGCCCCGAGCTGCCGCCCGCGATGCGGGATATCGACCGGCGCTCCGGGGAACCCCTGGCAATGACCGACGACTATGGACGCTTTCGCCGGTTCCTGCTCTCGACGCTGAAGGCCGTGGATTGAAAAATTATTTGGGCGGCTGGTATACCGGTCGATTCATCGTCGGTTTAAAATTCGACTTGTCGGCGCCGCATACCGGGCAGCTCCAGCCGTCAGGAAGGTCTTCAAATGCGGTGCCGGCCGGGATGCCGCCGATACGGTCTCCGTTTTCCGGATCATAAATATAGCCGCAGATCGCACACTTGTATTTCTTTCCCATTTTGCCCTCCCTCTTTCTTTCTCTTTATCTCCTTTTTTCAAGACTTTTCCGCCCACCGTCCCATGCTTTCCCGGCCGGGAGATTCTCCATTCGCGCCTGACCGCGACGCTGAAGACCGCGGCTGATGGGAGGCGGTCCTGTCCCTCTCCGTATTTTCTTCAAGGCCGGGCGGCTTGACTCTCTTTCCCTTTTTTCAAGCCGGGCGTTTGGAGCGAGAGTGAACAAATTTCAATCGGGAGGCTCCGCAGACAGGGCAGGTCCAGTCTAAGGGCAGATCTTTTACCGCCGTTCCCGGGGGAATGCCGTGTTCGGGATCCCCCTTTTCCGGGTCATAACTCAACTTTCGCACAAGGTTAAATGTCCTTAAGTGCTTGTTCTTTAACA
>CAZKRB010000016.1:7949-46518 GCA_964555065.1 uncultured Syntrophus sp. | reverse complement strand
GGGATTTCCGACCTGATCACGATTCCCGGACTGATCAACCTGGATTTTGCCGATGTGAAGAGCGTCATGTCGGAAATGGGACTGGCCCTGATGGGAACCGGTTCGGCCAGCGGAGAAAACCGGGCCGTGGAAGCCGCGCAGAAAGCCATCTCTTCACCGCTCCTGGAGGATAACACGATCCAGGGAGCGCGGGGCGTACTGCTCAATATCACCGGCGGATCGGATATGACCCTCTTTGAAATCAACGAAGCCTCTTCCCTGATTCAGGCGGAGGCTCACGAAGAGGCCAATATCATCTTCGGGACCGTGGTCGATGAGACGATGGGGGACGAGATCCGGATCACCGTCATTGCCACCGGTTTTGAAGACCCGGGAAAGAAGAAACAGGGTCTGTCTCATCTGGCTTCCTTCAACGTGAACCGCAGCCGGGATATTTCCGTTCCTGCCTACATCCGCAATAAACCATCGGGATCAGGTGATTTCAACGTCATCCGGATGGGGCTGATTGACGACGAGGAAAATCCCGATCTGGAAATTCCAACCTTTCTGCGGCGACAGGCGGATTGATCCCCCGTTGCCCGCGAAACCAGAAAGAGGGGGCCGGTTCGGCGCCGTCGCATCGAGTCTGCGGTGAAGAGCAGAGGGAAAATTCCACGGCTCTTCACCGTTGTGCACGGCCGGGAGGAAATCATGCCGAGGTCGGGGCGGAGATGGATGCGCCATGAAAAGGAGGCAGCGGAATCGGTATGAAGCGCTTTTAGCCGGTGAGACGGGAACCCGGCGGAAGGTCTGGGGGGACGGGCTGTCCGTCTGTCTGGCTTATCCGAATGTTTACCGGATCGGCATGTCCAATCTGGGTTTTCAGACGGTTTACAATATCCTGAACAACCTGCCCGGCTGTCTGTGCGAGCGGGTCTTTCTCCCGGACTCCGGGGAGGGGGATGCCGGTCGGAAGGAAGGACTTTTAAGCCTGGAATCGCAAAAGCGGCTGAAGGATTTTGACCTGATCGCCTTTGCCCTTCCCTTCGAAAATGACTATCCCCATGTCCTTGGCATGCTGGACCAGGCTGGAATTCCCCTGGAACGGGAGTTGCGCGGCGAATCCGATCCGCTGATCCTGGCCGGGGGAATCGCCGTCACCCTGAATCCCGAACCGATCAGCTTCTTCGTGGACCTGTTCCTGCTGGGAGAAGCGGAAGAAATGCTCCCGGAATTCGTCGACCGGTGGCGGAGTGCAGGGAGGGAGGGGCGGAGCCGCGAGGAGCGCCTCTTTGCCGTTCAGCGGGAGGTGGCGGGAGCGTATGCGCCCCGGTTTTACTCCGTGTCCTATCGGTTCGACGGGACGATTGACGAGATGAAACCGGTGGAGGCCGCTCTTCCCCGGAAGATCCGGAGGCGGTGGATGCCCGATGTCTCAGCCTTCATGACGGAGCAGGTCATTGCCACCTCCGCCACGGAATTCGGCGAGATGTTTCTGGCGGAAATCAGCCGGGGATGTGCGCGAGGGTGCCGTTTCTGCGCCGCCGGCTTTGTTTACCGGCCGGTCCGGTTCCGCCGGAAAGAGGTCCTGGAGCCTGCCTTTGTCCGCGGCCTCGCCGCAGGGAAAAAAATCGGGCTCCTGGGTACCGCGGTTTCCGATCATCCTCAGTTGACGGAGCTGTGCCGCGCCATTCTGGAAAGGGGAGGAAACTTTTCCCTGGCCTCGCTGCGGATGGACCGGATCAACCCCGAGATGGCGGGTCTCCTGCGGGAATCGGGGGTGGAAACGGTCGCGCTGGCCCCGGAGGCGGGGACTCAGCGCCTGCGGGATGTTCTTCACAAAGGGGTTTCCGAAGCCCATATCTTCTCCGCCGTCGAGTGCCTGGTGCGGGAAGGCGTTCGTCAGCTCCGCCTTTACTTCATGATCGGGCTGCCCACGGAGACGGAAGCGGATATTGAGGGCCTGATCTCTCTCACGCGGAGGATCCGCCATCATGCCCTCCAGCTTTCCCGGGGACAGCGGCCCTTCCGGCGCATCATCCTGAGCATCAACCAGTTTATTCCCAAGCCCGCAACGCCCTTTCAATGGCATCCCCTGGAAGACATCCGGAGCGTTAAAAAAAAGCTGCAAACCGTGGAAAAGGCCCTCCGGCGTGAAGGATCCATCCAGGTCCTCCATGATCTGCCGAAGTGGAATTATATTCAGGCCCTGCTCTCCCTGGGGGACAGGCGGGTGGGACAGATCCTCCTCGAAGTGCACCGCCTGGGCGGAAACTGGTCCCAGGCACTGAAAAAAATCAATCTCAATGCCGACTTCTACGTCTATCGCCTCAAGGATGTCCAGGAAGTTCTGCCCTGGGATTTCATCGATCAGGGAATCGACAAGCCTATCCTGATCCGGGACTATCAGCGGGCTTTATCCCAAACTGCCTGAGTTTCGAAGAGGAAACAGATTCAAGGCCGCCCGTTGCCCTTCGACCGGACACAGGATCAAGCCATTCGCAATCGTAACAACTTGAATTAACACACTAAAAAACGAAAGAGGCACTTTTGATTGCCAGTGGCCGATGTGAGATCTTCATCAGCCGACTTCGGCGGGGTCCCGGGCCGGTCAACTCTTTCGTGACAAATCTCAACATCTCGTTTATAAAGAAAGAAATTTGCCGGAAACAGGGTAGAGGCAGGCTCCGGGGAGAGGACCTTTGCAATTCTTCAGCCCCCGCTTCCCTGGCGAAGAGAACGAGGATTTCCGATCAAAGAATGAGGCCATGGTGAACTTCCTGGGCAAGCTTCTGGTTTTTGTCGTCGCCGGGCAGCACTATGCCCTCGAGATCTCCCGGGTGGAGCGGGTGGTGCGGATGGTGGAAATCACACCCTTCCCGGGATTACCTTCCCTCGTGGCGGGGATCGTCAGCGTCCGGGGCGAAGTGGTTCCGGTTCTTTCCCTGCGCCGCTGCTTCGTCCTCCCGGAGCGGGGGATATCCCTGAGTGACCGGTTGATCCTCGTGGGCCTGGAAAGGCGGCGGGTGGCCCTCTGGGTGGATGACGTTCTGGGATTGGAGCCGGACGGGTCTGCGCAGTGGATTCCTGCAGAGGAACTGCTGAATCAGCTCGCCTATGTCGAAGGGATTTTCGCGGGGGGGGACGAACTGGTGATCCTCCAGAATCCCGAAGGCTATCTTTCCGGCAAAGATCACGATCTTCTGGACAGGGAACTGCCGCAGCATGCGTAAAGAAGAATATGAGCGGTTACTTTCCGATGAACAATGGCGGCGGCTGGCGCAGTGGATTACCTCCCAGATGGGGCTGCACCTGCCGCAGGAACGCCTGCCGGATCTGAAGCGGCGCCTTTTGTCGGCTGCCCGGGAATTTCATTTCGCTTCCCTCGAACCGTTTGTGGCCTGGCTGCTCTCCACAAGGCTGAGCCAGCGGCAGATGGAGATCCTGGCCAGCCATTTGACCGTGGGAGAAACCTACTTTTTCCGGGAAGCGGCAAGTCTGGAGGCGCTGGAGAGATACATTCTGCCGGAGCTGATCGAATCCCGGCGCAGTCTGCGCCAGTTGCGGATCTGGAGCGCCGGTTGCGCGACGGGCGAGGAGCCGTACACGATCGCGATTCTCCTTTCCCGGTTGATTCCCGATATTCACAAGTGGCAGATCACCCTGCTGGCGACGGATATCAATCCCCGCTCGCTCGAGAGGGCAGCCGAGGGAATTTACCGGGAGTGGTCCTTCCGCGGCGACTTCCAATGGCTTAAAGATGCCTATTTTACCAGGACCCTCGACGGGCGCTACCGGATTGCGGAAAAAATCCGGAAGATGGTGACCTTCCATTACCTGAATCTGGCGACGGATTCTTATCCCTCGCTGTTCAACAACACGAATGCCATGGACATCATCTTCTGCCGGAATGTGCTGATGTACCTGGAGCCTTCGCTGGCCAAACAGGTGGTAAGGCATTTCTACCGGGCGCTGGTCGATGAGGGCTGGGTTCTGACCAGTGTCACCGAAGGGTTTCATCTGCTTTCCAGCCGATTTGCCGCGGTTGCCTTTCCCGGAGTCACCCTGTATCAGAAAAAGGTGAATCAAGAAGGGACGCTGGACACCTTCCGCTCCCTTATGCATGGGGATCAGCCCGCTGCTCGGGAGCCGCGTAACGAAGGGGGAAAAGGGCTGAGCGCCTTGCGGGTGACGGAAAAGCCGCCGCGGGAGGACGCTTCGGAGGGGCAACCGGACGCGGCACGAGGGGCGTCGGCTCTTCCCGCAATTTCGCCGCCGGCGCCGGCGGCGGAAGGAAAAACGGAAGCCGCCCTTTACGAACAGGCCCTGCAACTTTTTAAGGGGGGGCGCGTCCAGGAAAGTGAATCCATTCTGAACTCCTTCCTGGAGCGGAAGCCGGAGAATTTCCAGGGGCAGGCGCTGATGGCCCGTCTCTATGCGGATCAGGGTCGTCTTCATGACGCCCAGGCTCAATGCGAACGAGCCCTGGCGCTCAATAAACTCGATGCGGGATGCCATTACCTGCTGGCTGCGATTTTTATTGAGCAGCGGCATTTCAGCGAAGCGGAACAGGCCCTGCGCCGCGCCCTTTACCTGGAACCGGACTTTGTCCTGGCCCATTTTTCCCTGGGAAATCTTGCCCGGGAGGAAGGCCGGGACTCCCTGGCGGCAAGGCATTTTGACCAGGCCCTGCGGCTGCTGCAGCAGAGCTATTCGCCGGAGGACCTCCTTCCGGAATCCGACGGAGTGACGGCGGGGAGAATGAAAGAAATTATTTTGATGGCGAATCGGCAGAGATTCATGGCCCCGGGAGCCTGATCTCCCTTCGCCAGGAGGAACCGTTTTGACCGGATTCGGCAATCCCGGGGACGATGCCCAGGCCCCGGATGGGGAAGAGAAAGAACGCATCCTGAAAGAGCGCGCCCGGCAACTGGCTCGAAAGCCGGAATCTTCGGGAGAGTCTTCCGCTTTCCTCGAAGTCCTGCTGTTCATGGTCGCCGGGGAACGGTACGCTATTGAAGCCCGTTTTGTCGAGGAAACGATGTCCCTGCGGGAGCTCACCCCCCTGCCGGGTCTGCCCTCCTTTTTTCTGGGGATTGTGAACGTCCGGGGGCGGATTCTCTCCGTGCTGGATATTAAAAAATTTTTTTCTCTTCCCGAAAGCGGGCTGCCGGATCTTCACAAATTGATCGTCGTCCGCAGCCGGGAGCTGGAGGTGGGGATTGTCGCCGATGTCCTCCTGGGCATCCAGGCGCTCCCGGTGGAGTGCCTGCAGTCTTCCCTGCCGACCTTGACCGGTGTTCGCGAGCAGTATCTTGCCGGGGTATCGGCTGATGGGACGGTCGTGCTGAACGTCGAGAATCTCCTCTCCGATGAGCGGATTCTCGTCAATGACGAGGGATAGGACGACTTCGGATCACCAGGAATGGCGGGGCGCGGGAAAGCGGGGAAGTCAAGGGGCCGGGCACGACGCCGACAGGTGGTGCACCTTGTGACGGAATGGGGCAAGGTTGCCGGGAAACAAAGAGGGAAAGGAGTAAAAACAGAGTGATGAAAATGAAGCTGGGGACAAAACTGCTGGCCGGCGGACTCCTCGTGGTGGTGATTCCCTTGATTGTGATCGGCGTTGCCTCGGTTTACAAGGCCACCGACAGCATTTCGTCCATTGCCGAGGAAGAATTACAGAATGTTTCCAAGGTCCTGGCTGAGACCATCGACCTGGGGCTGTCGGAAGAGCTGCGCCTGTCCCAGGCGATTTCCCTCTCCAACAGTGTGGTCGCGGCGGCGGAGAAGGTGGCCGCGGTCGGCAGGGAGGGCAGCCGCAGTGAGATTGCCCTGGCGCAGCGTGAGCTTGGCAGGATTCGTGAGGCCGCCGGCGATCGTTACGATACCATCGTCCTTTTCGGGAGGGAGGGCATTGTCTTCGCCGATGGCGTTCAGGGGAGGGATATCGGGATTAATGCCTCCGATCGGGAGTATTTCAAGAAGGCCGTACAGGGGAACTGCAACCTGGGCGAGGTAGTCCGGTCCAAGGCCACGAACGGTCTGGTCTGCATGGCCGCCTGTCCGATTTTTTCGGGCGGAGAGAAGAACGTGATCGGGGTGGTGAGCTGCATGATCAACATCAGCCATCTCGTGGAAATGGTGGACAAGGTCAAGGTCGGGCAAACCGGATATTCCATGCTGGTGAACCGGGAGGGGGTCGTACTGGCGCATCCCAACAAGGAAAATATCCTGAAACTCAACTACAAACAGGTCAGGGGGCTGGAGCATATGGCGGAAAAAGTCGCCGGCCAGGAATCCGGCGTCGTGGAGTATCAATTCGAGGGCCTGGATAAAGTGCTCGCTTTTTCCAACACGAAGGTCAACGGCTGGACGGCCCTCACCACCATTTCCCGGGATGAACTGCTCAAACCGGCGGTCTTTACCGGGAACCTCATCGCCATTGTCGGGTTCTTCTCCCTGCTTGTGGCAGCCTCCTTCTTTTACTTTTTTTCCCGGAGTCTCACCCGGCCGTTGGAAAAAGTTGTTTCCGCGGCGGAACGGATCGCCGAAGGCGATCTCAGTGTCCAGATTCCCGACGACAACCGCCCCGATGAGATCGGCATGCTGGCCCGGTCCTTTATGAAGATGACGCAGTCTCTCCAGGAGAAGGCCGGCTTGTTCCAGCAGATTGCGGCCGGAAACCTTACCGTGGAGGTAAAAACTCCAACGGAGAAGGACGTGATCGGCAAAGCCTTCGCTTCCATGGTTACCGCACTGCGGGGTGAGATGCAGGCCATCCGGGAGGCGGTCAACGTCATCGCCTCTTCGGCCAGCCAGATTTCCGCCTCGACCACCGAACTGGCCTCGGCTGCCAGTCAGACGGCTTCGGCGGTCAGTGAAACGACGTCGACCGTGGAGGAAGTGAAACAGACCGCTCATCTGTCGACCCAGAAAGCGAAGCATGTCTTCGACAGCGCCCAGAGGGCCTCCGATGTCTCCCGGCAGGGCCGCAAGGCCGTAGATCAGGCCGTGGAGGGGATGAGTTTCATCCGGAGCCAGACGGATTCCATTTCGGAAAGCATCATGAAATTGAGTGAGCGCAGCCAGGCGATCGGAGAAATCATTGCCTCCGTGAACGACATCGCCGATCAATCCAACCTGCTGGCGGTCAATGCGGCCATCGAGGCGGCCAAAGCCGGGGATCAGGGGAAGGGATTCGCCGTCGTCGCCCAGGAAGTGAAAAACCTGGCGGAACAGTCCAAACAGGCGACCGCCCAGGTGAGGAGCATCCTGAATGAAATCCAGAAGGCGGTCGGTGAGGTCGTGATGTCCACGGAACAGGAGATTAAGGCCGTGGAGACGGGGATGCGCCAGACCTCCGCAGCCGGAGAATCTTTTCGTAATCTCGCGGATAACATCGAGGAATCGGCTCAGGCTGCAACCCAGATCACCGCCTCCAGTCAGCAGCAGCTCGTAGGGATGGACCAGGTGGTGCTGGCCATTACGAATATCAATCAGGCCAGCTCGCAAAACGTTGCCGGGGCGAAACAGGTGGAAACGGCGGCCCAGAATCTCCATGATCTCGGGCAGCAGCTCAAAGAGCTGATCGATCGTTACCGACTCTAAAATCCGGGGACGGTTGGATGGCCACTAAACAGGAAGCCTTTCTGAAAAAATTGATGGCAACCTTCCGGGTCGAAGCCGCCGAGCATCTGAAAATGATCTTGGCCGGATTGGCGGATCTGGAATGGCGGCGGGATAAGGAACGGCATCCGGAAATTCTGGAATCCGTTTACCGGGAGGTTCACAGCCTGAAGGGCGCCGCCCGGGCCGTCAACCAGGCGGAGATTGAAGCTCTCTGTCAGGCGTTGGAGGCGGTCTTTGCCAATCTGAAAAAGGGAAGTCTTCAACTGGCTCCCGACCTTTACGATGTTCTTTATGAGGGCCTGGATATTCTGGAACTGATGCTGGCCAAGGATTCGGCGGATTTCCGCCCCCCGGAGCCCTCGCAGATTTCCCGGATCCTCTCGAAACTGGACCGGATTGCTTCCGGGCAATTCGAGGAAGGTGGACGGAAGACAACGGAAGCTCCACCCGCGGAGGATCCTGGGAAGAGCGTGGAAGTGCCTCCGGAGCCTCCTTTTTCGGAGCCATCCTTCCCGGAACAGGCAGCTCCGGATTCGGCGGTTTCCCCAGGAGACACAACGCCGGAAGAGCGCACTCGGGCTGAAGAAACGGTCCGGGTCTCGACGGAGAGGCTCAACGGCCTCTTCCGTCAGGCGGAGGAAATATTCGTCTCCCAGAGGAATATCCGGGCCAGGCATGGCGAACTACAGGAACTGGAGCAGAAATTTCTCGAATGGCGGCGGGCTTGGAGCCGAACGGAGGCAGAGGTTAGCAGGATTCAGCAGGCTTTCCTCGGGCTGGGCCGCATCGACGCCAAATTGCAGCAGTCTCTCCTGAAACTGAACGATTTACTCGAGGGAAACGAGCAGCGCCTGCAGAGCATGGAGCATTCCCTGCAAGCCGTTACCCGGGGGGTTCACCGGAATGGCCGCGAATTGGGCGGCATGATCGACAGTCTTCTCGAAGACATGAAGTTGACGCTCCTGCTGCCCTTTTCCTCCCTGCTGGACATGTACCCTCATGTCGTGCGGCGCCTGGGCCGGGACAGCGGCAAGGATGTCGAATTTCGGGTTGAAGGCGCCGGGATCGAAATCGACCGGCGGATCCTGGAGGAAATGAAGGACCCCCTGATGCATCTGCTGCGCAATGCCGTTGACCACGGGATTGAAACGCCCGCGGAGCGGGTGAAAAAGGGCAAACCGGCTCAAGGGAAGATCCGGCTATCCATTCGGCAGCAGGACAGCGGGAAGGTGGAAATTCTGCTGGAAGACGACGGAAGGGGAATCCGGATGAGCGAAGTCCGGGAGGCGGCCCTCAGGAACGGTCTGATCTCCCCGGCGGAAGCGGATAAACGGATGGGGACGGAAGCGTTGGAGTTGATCTTCCGCTCCGGCCTAACGACGGCGCCGATTCTGACCGATCTTTCCGGCCGGGGGTTGGGGCTGGCCATTGTCCTGGAGAAGATTGAAAAACTCGGCGGCGCCATCTCCGTAGAGACGGCGCCCGACAAGAGGACTGCTCTCCGGATTTCCCTTCCCCTGATTCTGGCAACCTTCCGGGGAATCCTCGTGGAAGCGGGAAAGCGGCTTTTTGTTCTCCCCATGGGCAATGTGGAGCGGGTGGCACGGATAAGCCGTTCAGAGATCCGAACCGCGGAAAACCGGGAGACGGTGAGGCTTTATGAAAAAAACCTCTCCCTGGTCGCCCTGGGGCCGGTTCTGGGCATTCCCGCCGCGGCCGATGGGGGCCAATCGGGGGAAGGCATGGAAATTGCCGTTCTCCAGGCGGCCGGAACCCGCCTGGCTTGCAGCATCGACCGGATCCTCGGGGAGCAGGAGTTCCTCCTGAAGTCCCTGGGACGGCCTCTGATCCGGGTCCGGAATATCGCCGGGGCAGCGGTCCTGGGGACCGGGGAAGTCGTCCCGGTGCTGAATGTCGCCGATCTGATCAAGTCCGCCGTCCGGTTTTCCGATTCGGCAACGCCCGTGGCAACGGCGGCGAGCAAAGAGTTACCCGCTGAATCGAAGCCGCTGTCTATCCTCGTGGTTGAAGACTCCATTACATCCCGGACGCTGATCCGGAGTATCCTGGAATTTGCCGGGTATCGGGTCAAAACGGCTGTCGACGGGCTGGACGCCATGGCGGTCCTGCGCACGGATTCCTTTGACCTCGTTGTTTCCGATGTGGAAATGCCGCGGATGAACGGATTCGACCTGACTGCCCGGATCCGTGCGGACAAGAGCCTGGCGGATCTCCCGGTGATCCTGGTTACGGCCCTGGAATCGCGGGAAGACAAGGAGCGGGGAATCGATGTCGGCGCCAATGCCTACATCGTCAAGAGCAGTTTTGATCAGAGCAATCTGCTGTATGCCATCAAGAGGGTGTCTTGAACGGGGTTTTTGAGATGACTGAAAACGGCTCGGACAACATTATCAGGGTCCTGATCGTGGAGGATTCCGCCGTCGTTCGGGAGCTGCTTGTTCACATTCTCCATAGTGAGCCGCGGATCCGGGTGGTCGGAGCCGTGGAGAGTGGAGAAGAGGCGCTTGAGGAAGTGCGGCGCCTGCGGCCCGATCTGATCACCATGGACGTCAACCTGCCCCGTATGGATGGCTTTGAGACCACCCGCAGGATTATGGAGGAGACTCCAACCCCGATCATCATTGTCAGTGCCGCCTGGGTCAGCACGGAGGTGGAAAAGACCTTCCGTGCCCTGGAAGCGGGCGCTCTAGCTGTGCTGGAAAAGCCCTCCCTGGCCGCCGGGGATTATGAAGTCCGGACACGGGAGCTGATCCGCGCCGTCAAGGCCATGTCCGAGGTCAAGGTCGTCCGCCGGTGGTCGCGCCGGGTCAGGGGGAAGCCGTCGCACCTGCAGGCCGATGACGCGCTGACGGGGAGAGAGTCCAAACCGCTTGAGGTCGTGGTCATGGGCGCCTCCACGGGAGGACCTTCGGTCTTGAAGCGGATTTTATCCGACTTGCCTCCCGACTTTCCCCTTCCCATTCTCATTGTGCAGCACATGACCCAGGGATTTATCGCCGGATTCGTGGATTGGCTCTCCCGCGCCTCGGATTATGCCGTTTTCGTGGCTCTTCACGGAGAGCAGATGCGGGCGGGACGCGCCTATGTCGCTCCCGATCGCCTCCAGATGGGAGTGAACGGGCAGGGGAAGATTACGCTGACCCAGGCTGAGCCGGAAAATGGGCTGTGCCCATCCGTATCCTATCTCTTCCGGTCCGCGCTCCGGGCTTATGGGGAAAAAGGCGTCGGAGTCCTGCTGACGGGGATGGGAAGGGATGGGGCCACCGAACTGAAGGCCATGAGGGATCGCGGGATGATCACCATTGCGCAGAATAAGGAAAGTTCCGTCGTTTTCGGCATGCCGGGGGAAGCCATTGCGATGAATGGGGCGTCCCATGTTCTGCCGCCCGAGGACATTGCGCGGATCCTCAAAAAGCTGGGGGAGAAGGCCTTATCCCCTAGGAAGCCCCTGTGATCTCTCTCGTGGCGGGGCCAGGGGCAGGGAAGGGCGCCGGCATGTTCTGCCGCCTCCGTCGCCCGATTCCATTGGGAAGCAGAGGCGATCAAGGCAGCGACGTAAAGGCGATGCGGGGACTGATTGAGCGGTCGACCCGGAGTGCGGGTTGAGCCGGTGCTGGAATCCAACCAGGGGATCCTGACCGGCGCCGGCGGTTGCTGACAGGAGGGAAACACAAGATGGCTCGATTCAAGGTTGCCACCTACAACGTTAATTCCATTCGTTCCCGGCTTCACCTCATCATCCCCTGGCTGCGGGAAAATCGGCCCGATGTTTTCTGCATGCAGGAGACGAAAGTGGCGGATGATCGATTCCCCGCCGCCGCCTTCGCGGAAGCCGGCTACCAGGTCGTTTTCCGAGGGAACAAACAGTACAACGGCGTCGCCGTTGCTTCCCGGGAAAAGCCGGAGAGCGTGATCTACGGCCTGGACGGAGAGGGGGGCGCCGCCGATGAGGATCGGCTGATCGCCGCCGTTTATTCCGGAATCCCGGTGATCAATACGTACGTTCCCCAGGGACGGGATCGGGAAAGTCCCCATTTTTCCTATAAACTTCAGTGGTATGAGCGCTTTCGGGATTTTCTTTCCCGAAGGTGGTCCCCGGAGAATTTCCTTCTCTGGTGCGGTGATCTCAATGTTGCCCCGGAGGCGATTGACGTGCATGATCCCAAGCGGCTCCTCGGGCATGTCTGTTTCAATCCCGAGGTGTGGGAGGCCTTTTCCCGCGTGAAGTCCTGGGGGCTGGAGGACCTGTTCCGGAAGCTTCACCCGGGGGAGGCGCAGCAGTACACTTTTTTTGACTATCGCGTCCCCCGATCGGTGGAGAGGAAACTGGGCTGGCGAATCGATCACATTCTTTCGACCCCTTCCCTGGCCGAACGCTGTGATGTCTGCGCCGTCGATCTGAACCCGCGGCTGGCTGAAAAGCCGTCGGATCATACGATTCTCGTGGCGGAATTCGCCCTTTGAAACAAAACCCGTGAAGGATGCTGTTCATTTCCCCTCGGAGGCGAAGCCGAGACGGGCAGGGTGAGGCGGCGCCGTCGGGCAGCAGAGGGGCGGAACCGACGGCGAAACCCTCAATTGCATCCCGAGGAGAAGCCCCGTACAGGGGAAAGGAGGAGTAACAAGGAGCGCTCATGAAACAGATCATGGACACGCTGAAGAAAAATGAGGAGATTGCCAGAAAATTCCTTGTGGTCGAGGCGGCTCTGGACGCTGCCGGCACCCCGGCCGAACTTCTGGAAACGCTTCTTGAACGCCTGGCCGCAGAGTTTGATATTCCCTACCTCTGGCTGACCTTCGTGAACCGGGAAGGGACGGGGAATCTGCTGTCGCGTCTGGGACTGCCGGAGACCCTTCGGGAACGGGCGGGGATGCTGGACGAAGAATCCTTCGCCGAAATCCTGCCACTGCCGCCGACCCCTGTTCTGGCCAATGAGAATCTGAATCCCTTTTACCGCCTGTTTCCCCGGAGGCGGAAGTACTTCCTGAAATCTATCGCCGTCGTTCCCCTGTTTCTCCAGGGGACGCTGTTCGGCAGTGTGAATCTGGGGGATGCCTTTCCGGAGCGTTATTCCGCAGGGATGGATACGAGCCTGCTGCAGCAGCTTGCCGGCAAAGTCTCGGAACGCCTCGCCGGGATACTGGGCCTTTCGGAATCCTTTCCCCGCTGACGCCGGCGGATTTCTCAGCCTACCCGGGGGCGACCCCGGGGTTTCAGAATCAGGATCAGAAGGGTGATGAGAACCAGAGCCGCCAGATTGATCTGCCAAGCAAGGCGGTAGGAGCCGAATCGGTCATAGAGCACCCCGCACAGGAGCGGTCCCGCCGCGCCGCCGATCCCCGTCGCAAAAAAAGTCAGAATCCCGTAGGTCGTTCCCAGGACGGAAATTCCAAAGCGATCCGCCAGCAGAAACGGCATCATCGGGGCCAGCGATCCATATCCGAAACCGAAAAAAAAGGCATAAACAAACAGGAGGGCCGCGCTGTCCGCCCTCATCAGGAGAATCGTTCCCAGGGCCATCGCGGCAAAGCCAAGGCTGGCGGCGCCTTTGGCGTCCGAAAGCCGGTCGCTCAACCAGCCGAAGAAAAATCGGCCCAGGATGCTGGCGACGCCGATAAACCCGAGAGCGGAGGCGGCAGCGATTGGATGGATGCCCGCGTCGGTGGCATAGGCCACCTGGTGGACAAAGACCGACATCTGCGCCATGATCGCCAGGCTGTAGCAGAGGGCAAGGATCCAGAAGCGGGAATCTTTCAAAACGGTTGTGGGGGACAGGGGCGGCTTTGCTTCGGGAGCCGGCTCTGCGGAAGAAGATCGGGTCGTCGGGGTAAAGGCCAATCCCGCTTCCGAATAGTCTCCGGCGGCGGTCAAGCGATAGCCATAGGCTTCCGGGCTTGTTTTCCTCATCAGCAGCTGAGCCAGGAAAATCACGCCGAGGAACACCAGGGCGCCCGAAAAGATAAACCCCTGCTTCCAATCCTCCCGGGCCAGGTAACCCAGGATCGGCGCCAGAATCATGGTGCCCAGGCCGATCCCGACGGACGCGATTCCAATGGCCAGGCCGCGTTTTCTCACAAACCATTTCCCCACGGAGGTGCTGCAGACAACGACTCCGAACCAGGCGGAACTCAGGCCGAAAAGCAGGCCGTAGATGAGGTAGTACTGCCAGGGGGATTGGACAAAGGGCGTGAGGATCAGGCCGGCGGCGGAGAGCGTGGCGCCGATGATCATGATCCAGCGTGGCGCCATCCGGTCGAGGAGGTAGCCGGAAAAAATGCCTCCGATGCCGTAACACATCGTCATGAGGGAGGCTCCCAGGGAAATCACCGAACGGGACCAGCCGTATTCCATGGACATCGGCTTGACGAAAATCCCGAAGCAGTAGCGGACACCGCAATTGATTCCCGAAATGAGGAAAGCGCCGAGAACGACGTACCAGCCCCAATAGAGGCGATGTCCATGTTTTTCATCCATGCCTGTATTCCTGATCTTGCTGCCGATCCCTGCCGACGGGGGCATCTTTAGGCCGCCGGAGAAGATTTGTCAATGAAAAAAGAGGCTTATTGTGCAATTGGTCTTTACCCGCAGGGGAATCCGTGGTACACAAAGAACAAAGAATTTAAGGGGCTCGTCGTTTCCGGGAGTGGAAAACGGTATTCTTGAGACAGCCCGAGAGGAACGTTGAAGTCAACCATGGAGAGCATCAACATCCAACCGCAGGAAAAAACAAAGCGGGGAAACAAGCGGTTTTCTCCGGACCGGCCGCCGGGATCAAAACCGGACCGAAGGAAGCGAAAGGGAAATCCCCATGCCGCCCATCTGCATCCGGCCATCGAACCCGTTCTGAAGGGCGTCTTCAAGCGGATCGGCAAGCCGCCGGAGGCCGGGTTCGTCCCGGACGCTTTTCAGCTTGAAGCCCTCCATGCCGTTGAAAATAATGACTGCCTCGTCATGGCGCCCACCGGTTCGGGAAAGACCTGGATCGCCGAAAAGGCCATTCTGTCCGTCTTTCAAAAGGGGGGAAGGTGCTGGTACGCCTCGCCCCTGAAGGCGTTGAGCAACGCCAAGTGGGTGGAATTCAGCCAGATATTCGGTGCGGAGCACGTGGGAATCCTTACGGGAGACACGAAGGAAAATCCCGATGCCCCCATCATCGTCGGGACGACGGAGATCCTGAGGAATCAGCTTTACGACGTGATGCAGGAGGGGGAGAATCTGCGCTGCGATCTGGTGATTCTCGATGAGGCCCATTACCTGGGGGATCATGATCGGGGGGTGGTCTGGGAGGAAGTCCTGATCTACCTGCCCGTGCGGGTGAACCTGCTGCTCCTTTCCGCCACGATTGGGAATGGTGACGAAATCGCCGCCTGGCTGTCCTCCATCCGCGGCAAGGCCTGCACCGTAATCCGGGAGGAGAACCGTCCCGTCCCCCTTTACCCGCTCTTTCTCCATCCTTCGGGACGGCTTCTGCCCCTCATGGAGAACCGGAAACTCTACGGCAGGGTCACGGAGTACATCGCGGGCAGGAAGACGCGCCGTTCCGGGCAATCCGCCGCCCTGCACTTCGGAGAGATCGTCCACCTGATGGAAGGTTACGATCTGCTGCCGGCAATCTTTTTCCTCAAATCCCGCTCGGAGTGCGATGCCGCCCTGAAGTCCTGCACCCGGCTGCCCGAAAAGGCTGGAGACGAGCGTTTTTATTACGACCTGGAGGAGCTGCTCAGCCGCTTTCCTTTCCTGCGCCAGCACCGGCAGTTGGCATCTCTCATCGATTACCGGGTCGCCTCGCATCATGGCGGGCAGCTGCCGGCGTGGAAGTTTTTCGTGGAAACCATGATGAAGAAGGGGCACCTGCGGGCCATTTTCGCCACCTCCACGGTGGCCGCCGGGGTGAATTATCCCGCCCGGACGATCGTTCTTTTCAACTCCGATCTCTTCAACGGTCACGAATTCTGCCCCCTGAGCGGGACGGAGTTTCATCAGATGACGGGTAGGGCGGGGCGGAGGGGGCAGGACAACATCGGCTTCCTGCTGGCAGCGCCGGGGCGGTTCATGGATCTGATCCACGTGAAGAAGTGCTTTTTCTCGCCTCCCGATGAAATCCTCAGCCAGATCCGGAATGACTTTTCCATGGTGCTGAATCTGCTTTTGTCCCAGTCCCCGGAAACGATCCGGGATATCTTCGAAAAATCCCTGGCTTCCTATCAGCATCAGCAACTTGATCTCTGGAAGGAATTTCTGCGGCATCTTGAGTTCCTGAAGGCCGAGGGATTTGTCGATGGCGGGGACCGGCTGACGGAAACCGGTGTCTGGGCATCCCAGTTGCGGCTGGATCAGCCCCTGCTGATTGCCGAAGGCCTCCGGACCGGGGCATTTCCCACGACGGATGAAAAGCTGCTGGCGGCGCTGGTGGCTCCCTTCGTGTACGATCATGACCAGGAACTCCTTCTGGAGAAGCGCCGGATTTCCCGCAGGCTCAGCCGGGCCTTTGCCCGCCTGGTGACAAAACTGGGGCCGATGACGGAACGGCTGCAGGCCGCCGGCTTCTCCGTCCAGCCCCTCTATTTCTGGACCAGCGTGGTGGTTTATGCCTGGGCTGCGGGGGAGGACTGGGACGGCTTGATTGAACGGGCCGGCATCTCCGACGGGGAGATGGCCATGCTCGTACTGCGGACGGCGGACAATCTCCGACAGATTGCTTCCCTCAGGGAGACCCATCCCGAGATGGCGGAACTGGCGATGCGGGCACGGGATGCGGTCCTGCGCGAACCCGTGGTCTTTGAATGGGAGGGGTGAAGGAGGGACGTTTCGGGAAAGAAAATGCAGCCAAGCCGTAATTGAAGCTTGACATCTTCCGCTTTCTCAGGGTATAAGGCCGGTCTTGCAGATGAGAACTTTCATTTGCCGAGAAAAAACATACGGTTTGTCCCCATCGTCTAGAGGCCTAGGACACGGGCCTTTCACGCCTGTAACCGCGGTTCGACTCCGCGTGGGGACGCCATCAATAAAAACAGGGACTTAGGGAATTTTTCCGGTCCCTGTTTGCTTTTCTTAATGAAAATATTCAATCACTTGGATTTATTTACATATAAATGGCAGGCATGCATAATGAGATGACAGCTGACGGCATCAGCCCACTGCCTTTTACATTTGAAAGGCTGGCAATTCCGCTCCTCAAGGGTGTTATTTGATGATTGCCAATTGGGATGATCCATGTCCAAACCGTAGTTGTACAATCCTGCTATCGTCAGGACCGACCAAGAAGAATGTTGTTGCCGGTCCATCGTAAAGGGCTATACCCTTTTCATTATAGGCTTTGGCGTTCTCTGCCGTCTGCACTATATTGAGCATAGGTTTAAATACCTGACCTTTTTCATTTTTTATAATGATTTTGTCATAGGGATCGTTAATCTGGAGCCCGATACACTGTATTTTCCATAGAACGTCCTTGTTTTTGTCTTGTGACCTGAATTGATTGAGGGAAATATCATCATAGGTTGAATGTGTATTGGTAAGCTCAATATAGGTGATTTTATCGTTGCCTGATACGAGCGAGACATTCATTCCCACCACGGTTGGCATAATGGATTGTGACCATGAATAGGTCGCACTGAACAGGGCAATCATGATAAGGCTGACCAGAATCCGAGCTTTCATATTTTTTCTTCCTCCGATGAGACTTGGCGCATCCAGGGCTTTGTCTGGAATATCCGGGGATAAACGTAGGAAGACCCTGCAAGTGGCCATTCTTGAATTCAGATCTCTCTGCTGATCTGTCGCATTGTCTGATTATAAATACAGGGGCTCTACGGTGTCAGGCAATCGGGGCTATGATGATTTATTGCAGTCAGAAAGCTTATTGTTCGATAAAAATATACTTAGCGGCTATAAGGGTAGGTCTGTACTCCTTAAGGAAGACGCTTTTTGACCCTTTCCGGATTTCTCCGCTGCCGCGGGTTTCTCTGATTCCTCTGCCTCTAAAACTATTTTTTCCGGATGGCAGGTTCAAGATAAGACTGACCCCATGGAGATGGCTCCGGCAATAGAAATCACCTTTAAGGCTGTGAGATGCCTCTATGGACAAGGAGTGTTAAAACGAACCCATTGATGGGTTCGAAAAATTCGCCAGGCTGCCAACCGCAGGGATAGTCTGCAATCGATGACTGATACCGTGCTCAGGAGGATCGACCTTACGAAACGTGATAATAACAGGGTGGCTGCGCAAATCCGCTTCGATTCAGGACGCTTCCAGTTTTTTTCGCCGAGCTTCGGGGATTACCAGCCGGCATCCTCCAGTTCTTCCGATCGTTCGATTAAATCTCGGAGGATCTCTCGGGGTTCGTAGCCTTGTTTTCTGCAGTCCGCAAGGGACTCCAGCAGACCGTTTTCTTCCAGCAGCTTCAGGACCATCTCCAGTTCTTCTTTTTCCATCTCAGCCTCCATCAGGCAAGTCAAACAAAGTTTTATTCTGACGCAGGATAACGAATTGATGGGGTCTGTCAAGATGATTTCCTGCTCTCGGAACTTTTTCCGGCCAAAGTTGTTGAGCCCCCGGGCGGATTCTGCTAAATCCATGAGGCCCGCTTTTCTGAAGTGGAAAGACGGTGTCGCTGATTCCGTGGAGTAAGAGGCCTGAAAAGCGGAGAAAAGGGAGGGGAGCCATGACCTTGCCTGATCCTTGCCCGAGAAGGATTCTTCATCTCGATATGGATGCCTTCTTTGCCTCGGTCGAGGAAAAGAGAAATCCTGCGTTGAAGGGAAAGCCTGTTGTTATCGGCGGCCGGGGAGACCCCACGAAAAGGGGGGTCGTCTCTACCGCCAATTATGAAGCCCGGAAATTCGGCATATACTCCTCCCTGCCCCTAAAGATCGCCTATAAACTCTGCCCCCGGGCGATTTTCCTTCCTGTCGACTATGACGCTTATGCTGAGGCTTCCCGCCGGTTTAAAGACGTGCTCCTTAATATAACTCCGGTCATGGAAGATGTCGGCATCGATGAGGCCTATCTGGACCTCTCGCGGGAACCGGCCGGCAATGAAGAAATTTGTTCCAGGATCAAGGCCGCCATTTATGAACGGATCGGCCTGACCTGCTCCATCGGCATCGCCCCGAATAAACTCCTCGCCAAGATTGCATCCGACATGGAGAAACCCGATGGCTTGACCATCCTCACCGCTGAGGACGTTGAGAGCCGGCTCTGGCCCATGGCCGTTCGAAAATTATACGGGCTGGGTCCGCGGACGGAAGAAATCCTGAAAGCCATGAACATCGTCACCATCGGTGAGCTGGCGGCGCTGCCCGTTGAAACGCTCGTGAAGCGTTTCGGCCCCTCTTACGGCTGCTATCTCTATGGAGCGGCAAGAGGCATCGATGACCGACCCCTGGTCACCTCCTGGGAGCCGAAATCCATCAGCCGGGAAACCACCTTTCAGCTTGACGAAAAAAATTGGCAGGTCCTTGCCAGAACCATCGCCGAACTGACCCGGGAGGTCGTCGCCGACCTGACGGAACGGGGCTACGCCGCCAGAAACGTCACCCTGAAGATCCGGTACAGTGATTTCCGAACGCTGACCCGGGCCTGCACCACCCGGGAAGGGCTGCAGAGGGAAGATGAAATCCGCCGCCTCGCCTTTGCCTGTCTGAAGCGGGTGGAACTGGCAGGGAGAAAGGTCCGGTTGGTCGGGGTCCGCCTCGGCCATCTGGAAAAGATTGCAAAGACTTGCACAGTGGTATAGACAGGACAAAAATGACGGAATTACAGGCTTGGAAACAACGAGCCTTGCCACTCAATGAGGAATTTTCCGGGGAGGCGTTCTGCTTTTTGAAGCGCCTTTCATCCGGGAAGATGAATTGTTGACGGTCTTCTTCGTGGAAGGGCTGCGGCCCCCGGGCGCCCGGGGGCGTTTTGGCCACGCTGCGACGGCTCCGGGAATGTCCTCTTACCCTGGATAAAATGCCCGTAAAGTAAAATCGGTATATGGGACGGGAGATTTATGAAAGAAAAAAGATGCTACCAACGTTACACCGTCAGTGATGCGGAAAGGGACGCTTCGCCTGCTGAAATTAAATTGGATGGGAGCCCTGTAAGCCTGGTGGATTTCTCTTTGGGAGGGTTGTGCGTTCTTTCTGAAAAATCCTATGCCAGGGAGGATATCGTCAACATTTCCGTAAAGCTCGGCGACCGGGGGCGAATCGACCTGATCGGCAGAGTCGTCCGGGTGGTACAAAGGGAAAAGACCTGGTCGGTGGCCATCGATTTATCAAAAAATTATCAATTGAATTCTCTGCGCAAGAAATAAAGAGGGTTTTTCCGACCATTCGTCGTCCCAGACCCGTAAACATGGGGAATCACCATTTTCCCGGGATGATGGAGGCTCAAGCATGCGCGATGCTATCGATGATCACGTCAAGAATCCTCTGCTTTCAGGAAAGATAGGGTCGGCGCGTCTTCGGGTTGATTTTAAGGCTGGAGACTCCGTCAAGGTCAGCCAATCGATTTCTAAGATGGATCACTTTCAATGAAAAGAGTTTTAGTCGTTTTTAGGCATTTTAATTCAGCGTGTTATGATTGCGAAGGACTTGACCCTGTTTAAGGCCAGGGAAACGTTGGCGGCGGTGAGAAAATCTGGTGTGATTCCTTTGTTTCATAAAGGGGGAGTAAAGGGGAGCGACTGAGAGATGCAGAAAGTTCTGGTCAATGAAAAAGGCAAGGCATGGATAACCTGTGAAAAGTGCAAAAACACTTCAGAGGTTGACCTGAGCAAAGTGAGCAATTGTTCCTCCATAGTCATCAATTACCGATGTGCGAAATGCGAAGCCGAGTTTGAGGTGAGCTGTGAATTCAGGAAATCCTATCGCAAAGGCGTTCAGCTCAACGGGACCTTCGTTCAGCAGCAGCCCAGGGAAGACTATGCCGGGAGGATCGAGATCCTCGATATCTCGAAGACCGGCGTCAGGTTCAAGACCCGGGTGAAGTACGATTTCAAACCCGGCTATCTCTTGAAGCTGACGTTCAACTTGGATGACAGCAACAAGACCAGCATCAGCCAGTTGGTCGAGGTGAAATGGGTCAGCGGACAGCTGGTGGGAGGGGAGTTCAAACAGCAGGACCCGTCAGCCCAGAAGCAGCTTGGTTTTTATTTCATGTCTTAGGTCCCCGGAGCCCAGGCGCTGATTTCGCCATGGAGACGCCGGCGGCTTCATGGCGGAAAAGCCGGTCTCCCGCGAGTTTTCCCCCTGTACCGCCCGTTCCGACGGATTTCGGACCTTCACCCTCATGGGATCTGCAAGAGAGAAAGGGGGTTCGAACTTTCTGATCAACGCCTGTTCGCCCTTCCATCCCCTGCCTGTTTTTCCTTGACGGTCGCTCCAAAAAAATTTAACGTGAGGAAATTGCAGAAAAAATAAAGAACAGGGGACAGCGGAGCCATGGATGACCAGGGAAAATGTCCGGAGCCGACCCTGAAGGCCGGGGACCGGCTTTTCGGGTTTGGGGTGTTGCGGGTGGAACAGATCGCCGATCTCCGGGTGACGGCATACGAGATCGAACATGAAAAAACCGGAGCGAAGCTGCTTCACCTTCACGGCACGGACCGGGAAAATCTTTTTTCCATCGGCTTCCGGACGCCGCCCAACGATTCCACCGGCGTGCCTCATATCCTGGAGCATTCCGTGCTGGCCGGGTCGGAAAAATATCCCCTCAAGGATGCCTTCAACGAGCTGATCCGGGGAACCCTCCAGACCTTCATCAACGCCTTCACCTATCCTGACAAGACGATTTATCCCGTGGCCAGCCAGGTCAAAACCGATTTTTATAACCTGGCCCGCGTCTATACGGACCTGGTCCTCCGTCCCCGCCTCCTGAAGGAGACCTTTCTCCAGGAGGGCCATCATCTGGAGTTTGTCGATCCCGAGGATAGGGGAAGCGACCTGACCATCTCCGGCATTGTCTACAACGAGATGAAGGGGGCCTATTCTTCACCGGAGACGCTGATGTTCAAGGCGATCCAGGAACCCCTCTACCCGGATACGACCTACGCCTTTGATTCCGGGGGCAATCCCGACCAGCTTCCAAACCTGAGCTACGATCAGTTCCAGGCCTTTCACCGCCAATACTATTCTCCGTCCAATGCCCGGTTTTTCCTTTATGGCGATATCCCGACGGCCGAGCATCTGGCCTTCCTGGAAGAAATGCTGACCGGTTTCGACCGGACGGACGTCCATTCGGAAGTCGCCAGCCAGCCCCGCTGGGCGGCGCCGAGGCAGGTCCATGGCGTTTATCCCGTCGGCCGGGAAGAGTCCCTGAAGGGTAAGACCGCCATCAACATGGCCTGGATGCTGACGGAAAATACCGATGACGAGACGGCGATTCTCCTGGAAGTCCTTTCCGGAATTCTGATCGGCAGCGCAGCCGCGCCCCTGCGCAAGGCGCTCATCGATTCGGGATTGGGTGAGGACCTCTCGCCGGTCACCGGCCTGGAAAGAGACCTGCGCCAGCTTCTGTTTGCCGTGGGTCTGCGGGGGAGCGATCCGGAACAGGCGGGAGCGGTCGAGGCCTGCATCCTGGACACCCTGAAGGAAACGGTCCGGGCGGGTTTTGATCGGGAGCTGATCGAAGGCGTCCTCCACCAGATCGAATTTCAGGGAAAGGAAATCGTCCGCAGCTCCTATCCCTATGGAATTGTGCTGATGAGCCGGGTCTACCATACCTGGCTTTATGACGGCGATCCCCTGTCCGGGCTGAACTTTCCCCGGATCATTGAGGGCATCCGCAGAAAGTGGAAGGCTCGGCCGGACCTCTTCGAAGCCTTGACGCAGACCTGGCTGCTCGATAATCCCCATCGGGTGCTTTCCATCCTGGAGCCAAGCCGGACGATCGCCGAGGAGGAGGAAAAGGAGTTCCGGGAAAAAATGGCGGATAGGAAAGCCCTCTTGAGTGATCGGGACCTGGAAGAGATCGGGGAAAGCGCCCGGCGCCTCAGGCAGTTCCAAGGCGAGCCGGACAGTCCCGAAGCGGCCGCTTCTTTGCCGAAACTTCAAGTGGCTGACCTGGAGCGGGACATCGAAACAATTCCCACGGAGCAACGTCTCCTTGAAGGTGTTCCGGTGCTGACGCACGACCTTTTCACCAACGGGATCGCCTATGCCGAGCTGGCCTTCGACGTTTCTTCGGTGCCCGAAGCGCTTCAGCCCTACCTGCCGCTTCTGGGCAAGATGACGAACAATATGGGCGCGGCCGGCCTTTCCTATGAGGAGATGGCCAAGCGGATCACCCTGAAGACCGGAGGAGTTGGCTGTTCCCTGAATGCCGGGATGGGGGCCGACGGTCAGGGATCCTGGCAGCGGATGATTTTCGGGATCTCCGCTCTGCATCGGAATGTTCCGGATGCCATCGGAATTCTGACGGATCTGCTGACGGCCGGCGATCTCAGCCACGAAGCCCGGATGCGCGATCTGCTGGCGGAAAAGAAAAACGGGCTCCATGCCGCTGTCGTGCCTTCAGGTCATGCCTTTGCCCGGATGGCGGCGGGAGCGGGGCTTTCTCTCCCTGCCTGGCGTGATGAACAGTGGCACGGCCGCACCCAGCTCCGTTTTGTCAGCCGGATGGCGGAAGAATTTCACGAGAAGCCGGCGGAGCTCCGGGAAAAACTGGCCTATCTCCGTTCCCTGGTCTTCAGCCGAGACAGGCTGTTGCTTAATGTGACGGGAGATCAGAAAGGGCTTTCTCTTCTGCTGGAGCAGATCAAACCCCTTGTCAATCGCCTGACAACCCGTGTCAAAGAGGAGAGCGGAACCCCATCGGAGAAAAAATCCGTCTGTGCCGGCATCGCCATCCCCGCCCAGGTGGCCTACGTCGCCAGGGTGATGACCGCTCCGAACTTCAGACATTCCCTTTCCCCCGCGCTTCTTGTCCTGGCCCGGCATCTTTCCAATGGCTTTCTCTACAAGCATATCCGGGTTCAGGGGGGAGCTTACGGCGGGATGTGTCAATTCGATCCCCTGGGGGGCATGTTTTCCTTCCTGTCCTACCGGGATCCCCGCATCGTGGAAACACTGGATATTTATCAGCAGGCTATGTCTTTTATTGCCGACGGAAATCTGGCGCCCGAGGAAAGGGAAAAAGCCATCATCGGCACCATCGGAGGGATGGACCGGCCCATGGATCCATCCGGCCGGGGAACGATGGCCATGATTCGGGAGCTGGCAGGGATAACCGATGAGGACCGCCGAAGATTTCGAGAGGCTATTCTGGATGCTTCAATAGAGAGCCTGCAGGCGGCCGCGGTCGAGTACTTCCGAATCATGCCGAAGGAGGAGGGAATTGCCGTTTATGCCTCGGAGGATTCGCTGGCTGCCGCCAACCTCCGGCTTTCGCGGAAACTCGACGTGGAACCGCTCGTTTAGCAGGCAGGCCAATGACCGCCTCAAAGTCATCCTGCTTCTCCTGCCTTCATTTTTTCATTTCCCATGACACCCGGCGCCCCTACGGCTGCCGGGCCATGGGCTTCCTGTCCCGGACTCTGCCGGCGGAAGCGGTTGCCCGCCATTCGGGAACATCGTGCCTCGCCTTCGTCCCCAAAAAACAAAAGACCTAGGGCGCCGGCAGACCAATCATTCGCGGTTGCCGACGAAGCCGAGAAGGGCGAGCATGAGAATGGCGACGCCCAAGCCGAAATAAACAACGATGAATCTGCCACTGACGGCTTGACCACTTTCCCGGATAACATCCAGATTCAGGATGTAACACCAATAGAGCAAAAAGCAGTAGTTGAGAATCAGCGCCAGTTTAATCCTGCCGAAGAGCAGTACCAGTGTACACATAACAAGCAGGAGGGCGATTTGAATTAAAGGAATCGAAAGATCGATGGAAAGAAGAGCTTCCATATTTCCCCCTTGAAGTAACGGCCATGAAATCTCTGAACATCGTGACAGAAATCCTACCCCTGTCCATTGCACCATTTCCCTCTTCCAAGTGCCTGAAGGGGCGTGGGTCGCTGATTATTTATCAGCAAATATCGAACCTGCAACGCAATCTGATTGAAAGATTCTCAACAGGAACGCGCCCCGCCATCAAAATACAATCTGGCTTACAAGACTTCCCTCTGATAAAAATAGAGAAAAGGTAATGATTGTTGCCCTTTGATTATTTTCAGTACATGGAAGGAGGTCATAATAAAGCGATATCACGCGATCCTTTGTCGTATTATCCTAGTGAGGGTGTCATGGCCCTGCAAGTGACAAGTATGAAGAAGATGATGGGCATGGATTCGGACGCTGAAGAAGAATGGATTCGCGAATCAAACGGGGAAATGCCCAGAGACCGGTGAAAACCACCGGTCTTTTTCGTTTGCGGAGGTCCTGTTGGAGAACATTCAAGAACAGTCAGAAGGGTCTTTAGAGCATGTTATTAAATATAAAATCTCGATATGATTAACATTAATTAAATTATTCATCTTGAAATCTCGCTAAAGGGCTTTGATGGTACAGTCATTGCCTATATACCAAATCAGTTTGCAACAATTCATTTTGATAATCAATGATCAACAATTCCGTGGTGCAGGGAGGTGGTGCCGGGGTACGGGGAATCGGAGTCAATAGACAGATATTTCAGAACATCCATAAAGATCCATTTAATAAAGAAAAGGAGATTAGAGTTATGATCAGCAAATTGAACAAAGAAAGCGGCCAGAAAGGTTTCACCTTAATCGAACTCATGATCGTCATCGCGATCATCGGCATTTTGGCGGCAATCGCCATCCCGCAGTTTACGGCCTATAAGGCGAGAGGCTATATTGCCAGCTGCGTGGCGGATGGGAAGAATGCCTATACGGGCGTTACCGCCTATTGCGGGGAAAATCCTGACGTTGCTCCTCCTGCTGAAAACATTGCTGCCCTCGCTACAGGAGCTACGTATACCACCGTTAAGGCGAGTGCTGGGAATGCGATTGCAATTGCAGCGGGCGCAGCGGCGGGGCAGCCTGGTGTAATTACGGTCACAAATGCCAATCTTAATGGGTCGTTGGTAGTTGATGCTAATGGCGCACAGACGAATACCTTGAAGCAGAAGTAATCGATTGAAGATCAGGTAAACGGTAAACAGAGACACTTCTTACGAACGCTTGATGGCACTTACACAAAACCGAGGGGGGTAATAACCTCCCCTCGGTGTGCCAGTAGCTACAACGCTTGTGATGCGGATACCCATCTTTGATACCACGTGAGAAATCAAGGATGAACTTTGCCAAAGTTCATCCAGCCTGCAATCGATGCAAAAAAGCACTTGAAATCGGCTTCTTTAAACGTAAAGAGTGTTCCTGTACCATAAGTCTAATGTCGAGGAGTCTGGTTAAGTGATTGTAAATAAAAGGAAATGAGATTATAATTATGATAAAACTGTATAACTGGAAGAGCAGCCACAAAGGTTTCACGTTGATTGAACTCATGATTGTCATTGCGATCATCGGGATTCTGGCGGCGATAGCCCTCCCTCAGTTTATGGCATTTAAAGCTCGTGGTTATAATGCTCAATCCAACTCAGATGCGAAAAATTTTTATACCTCATGTGTGGTTGATGTTAACCAGGCTACTGTAGATAATACTTTTGATACATCAAGTTTACCGTCTGGCTATCATGGAAGTGCCCCCATTTCAGGCGCCTTCACCTATTCGGCGGCAACAGGGAGCTTCACGTGCAACGCGGCTTTTAAACATCCCAAAGGCACGAGAACCTATACTCTTGATAATAGTGGAAATATTACCATTACGGGAGGTTGATGCAAAATATTCAAACCACTCTTTTTGTCTCTTACCTTGATCTTCCCCGGTGGCTGTGCGATGGCTTCTCAAAATTGTGGCTTAGCGCTGATTCCCGGTCTTTACACCAAACCTGAAACATTCTTTCTTTTCCCGCATGGCAGAGATGTTGGCTTGGTCTTACTGACCGCAACCATCTCGTATGACCCGTATTTATCCTGTACATACCGATTCCTGTTTTGAAAGAGGTGTCGTTCTTGATTGCATAAGGGGGATGGATGACGGCCGAGCTGTCAGCTTCAGGATGCGCCGAAATGAGAATACTTATTTATGCCAGGATGGGTCGAAGGTTTCATGATGGCAATCATCCTAATGACGCTCACCGCGGATAGGCGGCGACGACCAATACCACCGTGTCTTCCTCCGTATTGTTGGTCAGGCTGTGGAGATCGCCCGCGGGAATCCACACGGCATCCCCGGCCTTGACATCCTGCTCGTCTTTTCCGACCCGCATCAGGCCCCCTCCCTGAAGAATGAAATAGATTTCTTCCACGGGATCGATATGCGCCTCCAGGGTGTTTCCCTTGGGGAGGAAGGCATAGGCGAGAAATTCGATGCCTTCCATGAAATGGCTGGTCAGGACCATGCGGGCGATGCCTCCGCCATGGGCGCGGTAGGTTGTTTGAATGACTTCGGGGTCGTTCAAATTTCTGACGATCATGTTTCTTCTCCCTTCAGACTGTCGTAATATAAATCGGTTGCGGAAGTGTGGTCAAGAACGTATGGGCTCCCGGGAAAAATCTTCGGCGAGGGCCTTACAACGGGTTGAGAATTTGGGGCGCATCATGTAGATAAACACTTCGCCTGCCGGCGGGACGAATGGCCCCGGTGCCTGAAAACGGCATTCCTGTTTCCGGCCCGATGGGGAGGTTTCATGGTTTCCTCCCTGCCGGGGGAATTTTTATGGCCCACCGCCCACTATTGGCGCCACGGTAAACCGATGAAGTGTGACAGGGGCGAAAAAGAATTATTTAACACCAGAGAAGGCAATGTAACTCCACATGACGCGAAGAAAAAAGGGCACTCCTCCTCCCGTTGCCGAAACACAGACGCCCCGCCGGGAAAATCGGTGGTGCGAGCGGCACGGATATTTTATCGATGTGGAGGCCTGCGTGGCCCGCTCCGCCAGCCTGCCTCACTGCCGCCGGTGCCTTGCGCGCTGGCGGCAGCTCTCACTTCCCCTCTAAAGGCGGGCGGGCTCCGCATTTCATCCCTTATGCTTCTCCTCTTACACGTTCCGGGCGGAGCACAGGACTTCGAATTCAACCTCCTGCCTTGGTTTTCCCGGGGAGGGCTGTATTCCGGGTGTGATCGGAAAATCCCGCCCTTGGTTGCGCTGCCCGAGCAGATGGGCGAAGGGCGGGGCAGGGAAGTTCATGCTTCGATCCGCCAAGCGGCCGATTTTCTCAAAAAGACCGGGGCTGGCAGATGACCTTTCTTTGGGACATGAATCGTAAATCCGGCAGCATCTTGCGTGAAAGAGCGAAAAATTTCAAGTTCAATGATGAAGAATGAAAGAGGGATAAAAAGCTGAAAAAGTGAGGAACACGGATAATTTCTCTTGAAATAGAAGGGACTTTCGATTAGGTACTAAAGTTGCTTATTTCCTATTCAGTTGATTCCAAGCGGAGTTGAAATCCTATGTCCAAGTCCCTTGAAGAACTGCTCTCACTCGTCAATTCGTCGCAAATCGCTTCCATCAAAGCCACCCTGACCAAGATCATTGAAGTGATTCACAACCCTGACTCCAGCGTCATGGAGCTGAAAAATCTTATCGAAATTGATCCCCCCCTGACGGCCAACGTGCTCAAGCGGGCCAATTCGGCCTTCTATGGAATGCGCCGGGGGGTAAGCAACATTACGGACGCCATTATTTTCATTGGATTCGATGCCGTTACGGAGCTGACCCTCAATCAGAAGTTTTTTGAACTGTTTCAGCAAAATGGGGTGGAAATCCACGGCTATTCCCGGCGAGGCCTCTGGGAGCATTCCATTGGAGTGGCCCTCTGCGGCAAGCTCCTTTACCGGCGGGAATTTCGCAAACCCGGGGGGGAGGTCTACACGGCCGGCCTGATCCATGATATCGGGATTATCGTGGAGGACCAGTTTTTACATCCCGAGCTGCTTTCCATCCTGGCTGATGCGGAAAGGAACCGGAGGGACCTGCATTCGGCCGAAATCGATGCACTGGGTTACTGCCATGAGGATATCGGCGAAAGTCTGTCAATGAGTTGGAGTCTTCCCGAGGAAATGTGCCGGGCAATCGGAAGGGCGGAACGTCCCGAGATGGGCGGCATGGCCTCCAATGTTCTTGCGGACGCGCTTTATCTTGCCAACTGTGCCTGCCAGCAGAGGAAAATCGGATTTTCAGAGGCCAACCATCTGGATCAGGCTGCATATGAAGATTGCCTGAATCGGCTGCGGATCAAGGAACGGGCGCTGGATTTCATCATGGATGAAGTGAAAGCCCAGATTGCACAGATGAAAGAGAACGGGTGGTTCTGAAATGAACAAAGAACGGTCGCAGGATCCCATGATCAAAAACCCGGAGAGTCAGGTGGAAGACATGGCGATCCGGTTGAAACACCTGGAAAATGATTTTGCCCTGGCAAAAGAGGAATATGAGGATGCCATTCTGAAGTACATGATGATTCTCGAAGAATGGCGAAAGAAAAACCAGGAACTGGAAATGCTGAAAACGCACCTCGAACAGCGGGTGCAGGAAAGGACCCGCCAGCTGGAAAATTCCAACCGGGCCCTTTCCGAGGAGATTCTCCGGCATCAGCAGGCAAAGGCCGCGCTGGAGGAAAGCGAGGAGCGATACCGGACCCTCTTTGAGAACAATCATACCGTCATGCTGCTCATCGATCCCGAAGGCGGGCGCATCATCGATGCGAATCCGGCGGCTTGCCATTTTTATGGCTTCGATCGGGAAACCATGCAGCGGATGAACATAGCGGAGATCAATCCGCTGGGCGGGGAGCCGCTGCTCGCGGAAATGGAGCGGGCCGAAACCCGGCAGTGCCGGCATTTCTATTCTCAGCACCGGCTGGCAGATGGACAGATACGGGAGGTGGAAGTTTACACCGGGCCGATTTCCATTGACGAGAAGTTGCACCTGTACTTCATTATCCACGATATTACCGACCGCAAGCGGATGGAAGAAGAACTTGTCCGAACCCACAAGCTTGAATCCATCGGCGTTCTGGCTGGAGGGATTGCCCATGATTTCAATAACCTGCTCGCCATTGTCATGGGAACGATCACCCTGGCCAAAATTTCCGCCGGAGAAGATGAAAGGATCTTTGAAGAATTGAGCCGGGCGGAGGCGGCCTGCATCCAGGCCAGAGAGCTCACCTCACGGCTGATCACCTTTTCTGAAGGAGGAGGGCCCCTGAAAAAGGTTCAGGTGCTGGATCGCCTGCTGAAGGAATCTGCCGGCATGGCCCTGAGTGGATCCAGCGTTCGCTGCACCTTTGAACTGCCGGAAAATCTGTGGCCTGTCCTCATCGATGAAGGGCAGATGCAGCAGGTTGTCCTCCATCTGGTGGGAAATGCCCGGGAGGCCATGCCTGAGGGTGGTACGGTGAGCATCTGTGGGGAAAACGTCCGTCTCCAGGAGAAGGAAATCCCACCCCTGAAGGGGGGAGCCTACGTCAAATGGTCGGTTGAGGACCAAGGGCGAGGCATTTCGGAGGAGCATCTCAGCCGGATTTTTGACCCCTATTTTACGACCAAAAAGTTGGGCAACATTAAAGGAATGGGATTGGGGCTGGCCATCTGCCATTCCATTGTGAAGAAGCATGAAGGCCTGATTCTCTGCCGAACGGAAGTGGGGAAGGGGACGAAATTTACGATTTATCTCCCCGCTTCTCCCGAAGAAAAGGTCCTGTCCCACGACGAAGTGGTTACACCATCGGAGGGCGCCAAAGGAAAAATCCTGGTCATGGATGATGAAGAAACAGTCCGTCAGGTGATGGGACAGATTTTGAATTATCTGGGCTATGAAGTGGTGACGGCGGAGGACGGGGAGGCCGCTGTCGCCCTCCACCGGGAAGCGATCGAGAACGCGCAGCCTTTCGACCTGGTGATCCTCGATCTGACGGTGCGGGGAGGCATGGGCGGAAAACTCGCCATACAAAAAATGCGCGAGTTTGAACCCGGGGTCAGAGCCATCATTGCGACCGGCTATTCCAACGATCCGACCGTCCAATCCTTCAGAGACTACGGTTTTGTCGGAGCGATTACCAAACCCTTTACCCTGATGACGCTGAAAACCGTTATCCACGATGTTCTTGACGAAGCAAATCGCCGCGGGAAACGGCCGGCGCTTCCCTGGAAAGACGCCTGATCCGGAAAGACTGTATCGGCATTTCAACCGTGTTTTCGGAAACCAGCCTATTCCAGAGCGTTTTCTGCAGGGCGCGTATCAGCTGTCCATGGATCTTTCCGTTGGAAGCAAGGATGTGAGGGGAAGAGAGCGAAAAGTCGCGGCCGGACAGATCGGTAATGCTTCCCCCGGCTTCCCGGACCAACAGGGAGGCCGCGGCGGTGTCCCAGGGCATCAGCTTCAGTTCCCAGAAGCCGTCGAACCGGCCGGCTGCGACGTAAGCCATATCCAGGGCGGCGGAACCGGCGCGGCGGATGGCCTGCGCCTCCATGACCAGGGAATTGAAATGGTTCAGGTTGTTGAGCTCGCTTTCGCGGATGTCGTAGGGGAAGCCCGTTGCCAGCAGGCTTCGGGAGAGATCGTCACTGTCGGATACCTGAATTCGCCGGCCGTTGAGCCAGGCGCCCCGACCCTCCTCGGCAAGAAAAAGCTCATCCAGCATGGGATTGTACACCACGCCGACGACAATGCGCTGATCCTGCTCCAAGGCGATGGAGACGCAGAAAACAGGGTAGCCGTGGGCATAATTCGTAGTCCCGTCGAGGGGATCAATTATCCATCGATATTCAGGGCTTTGGTCACGTTCCGGCGATTCTTCCGCCAGGATTGAATGACCTGGAAAATGTTGCTGAATACGCTCAAGAATCAGCGCTTCGGACATCCGGTCCGCTTCCGTGACGAGATTGATCCTCCCTTTATAGTCAATGGTGTGAGGGATACTCAGCTGATTTTTGAGAAGCTGCCCAGCCTCTTTCGCCGTTGAGACGGCAAACTCAGTATATGCATTCACCTCGGTAACATCTCCTGCACTGGAATTCCTGAACGGATCGACCTCTTTTTCGCAGGGGCATCTGACCACAAAAAGATCGAAAAGGCCAGGGTAAAAGCGGAACCATTGTGCCGCTGGAACTTTGGGTTGCGGAGTCAACAAATTGGTGTTAATCAAAGGCTGTCGTGTTCGATGGACGGGGATACCATGAAAGAGGTGGCAGGATCATGGGGGCTGAACGGGATAACGAAGATCTGAAGACGGTGGGATCCGGCTTGAAAACCGCCAGGGAGTCCAAGGGATTGTCATTGAATGATGTTCGCGACAAGACCCGGATCAGCATCGCCGTTCTCGAAGCGATTGAGAACGGTCGGTTCGATCAGTTGCCGCCGGGGCCCTATGCCCGGAACTTTATCCGCAGCTATGCCGATTTTCTCGGGGTTGACAGTCAGCCGATCCTGGAACATTTCAAGAGGGAAAGCGGACGGGTTGCCCCACCTGTTCTTCAGAAAGCAGACCTGAACGCCGGTCCCGCTTTTGACCGGCGATACTGGAAATACCTCGCCGCGGGCGTGGCGCTTCTACTCCTTCTGTCCGGCCTCACCCTGTTCTTGAATACCCGCTGGTCTGGCGGCTCTTTGGGCATCCCCGGATTCGGTCCGGAAGAGGCGGCCCGGAAGGCTCTTCCCGGGGCTGCCGGCGGGGCTGGGAAAGAAGGAGTTGCGGAACCGATCTCGTCCGCGCCCTCCCGGACCGACCCTGAACTGCTGCCTGCCCCGGTTGCCGGGACGGACAGGCCTCCTTACCCTCTAAGGGGGGCTTCCCTCCAACAGGAAAAGCCACAGGGGGTTGATGATCCTGCCGGCCGTACGACCAGACCAGAGGGGACCACAGGGCCTTACCAACTCGGCATTGAAGCGAAAGAAAAAACCTGGGTGCGGATTAAGGCCGATCACGGAGAAGTCTACGAGTCCATTCTCAATCCGGGGGAGAGGGTCAACCGCCAGGCGCGGGAACACTTCTCTGTTGAAATCGGCAATGCGTCGGGCGTTATGGTTTCCTTCCAGGGGCGTCCATTGGAAAACCTGGGAAAGCGGGGGCAGGTGGTCCATCTCGAACTTCCCTGAAACCGGTGGAAGGGGTCCTTCTCTTCCCCTTTTCTTTCAATGATCTGTTTGACAACAGCGGGATGTTATTTTATGCTTGCAAACAAAATAGAAGCGGTGCGGGATGGGTTGGTGGCTGTGAAACCTCCCGGACGCAAAGGAGCAAAAGATCTATGTTTGGACTTGGTATGCCTGAGCTACTGGTTATCTTGGTGATTATTCTCATCATCTTCGGCGCCGGAAAACTTCCGGAAATCGGGGGGGCCATCGGCAAGGGAATAAAGAACTTCAAAAAAGCATCGAATGAGCCCGAAGAGATCGACGTTACCTCCCGTTCAAAGAAGATTGAGCCGAAATAGAGTCCTTTCTGGCGATCCTTCACGGGGCCGCTGTCCCGTTGCGCGGTGAGGGATCGGCAATATCACCCCGCCGGATTTCCCCGAACTCCATGAAATGATGACTGCGGCAGCGTTTGCGGCCTGAGGGAAGGCAAAACCTGATTTTCCCTCTGCCTGATGCCCGGGTGATTCCCGTTCCAGATCAAAGCGATGACCGGCGACCAGGCAGAGGTGGCGTCGTCTTACCTTGTCTTTGCTTGTGAGTAAGTGAGACAAATTTACTCGACTTCAAAGCGCCGCCGAGGTGGCGTGGATCGCTAAGGAGACGGCCGGGAATGGGCCACCGAGCCCGGCTGCGGGAAGAAGGACGGACGGGTTCAGAAGGGCACGTCGTCTTCAGGCAAGGGTGAGTTGTCGTTGAACGGCGTATAATGACTTTCCGAGGAATTCCTGGCCTCCCCGCGATCGGCCCCTTTCGGGCTGAGCATCTTCATGTCCGTGGCGGTGATTTCCGTGGTATACCGCTTAACCCCGTCCTTCCCTTCCCACGAGCGCGTCCGGATCCGGCCTTCAATATAAACCAGCAGTCCTTTGGCCAGATAATTTCCGCATATTTCCGCCAGCTTGCCGAATGTGACGATATTGTGCCACTCGGTTTTCTGAACCTTTTCCCCGTTTTTATCCTTCCACTGCTCGTCCGTGGCCAGGCTGAAACTGGTGACCATGGCGCCATCGGGGGTATAGCGCACCTCGGGGTCTTTTCCCAGCCTGCCGATCAGGATCGCTTTGTTGACCATGGGATTTCCTCGCTTTCCTCTCGTTGAATTTCCTGTGCTGGACCTCTCCTATACACAAAACACCGGGGATTGGCAATCGCATAAATGGGCCTTCCTTGGTGAAGGAAATCACCGTCTTTGCCCCGGGAAGGGTTTTCCAAAATTTCCTTGACTAATCCCGGGAAAAAAAGATAGTGAAGTTCGCTTCATAAAAACGTAAGGGCGGAGAGATGGAGGATAGCGAACTTTATAGAAAACGACTGGAAAAGATCAATGCCCTGAAAACGGAAGGCATTGACCTGTATCCCAATGATGCCCGAATCGGCAGTACGGCCGCTTCAATCCTGGAGCGCTTCCACGACACGGATAATGAGGTCCTTGCGGGGCTGCACGAGCGGTTCACTCTGGCCGGAAGGCTGATGGCGGTTCGGAATTTCGGCAAAGCGGCTTTTATCAACATTCAGGACCGGTCGGGCAGGATTCAGGCCTACCTGCATAAGAGCGGCATCGGAGAGGCCGGCTATTCCCTGTTCAAGAAGCTGGACGTGGGCGATATCCTCTTCATCGGCGGCAGACCCATCCGGACCAAGACCGGGGAACTGACGATCGAGGTGGACGAATTGCGGCTCCTCTCCAAGGCCATCCAGCCCCTTCCCGAAAAATGGCATGGACTGACCGATGTAGAGAGCCGTTACCGGCAGCGGCATGTGGATCTGATCGTCAATCCGAAGGTGCGCGAGGTTTTCATCACGCGGAGCCGAATCATCAATGCCATCCGCCAGTTCATGGACGAGCGGGATTTCCTGGAAGTGGAAACGCCCATGATGCAGCCCAAGGCGGGCGGGGCGACGGCGCGGCCTTTCAAAACGCACCACAATGCCCTGGGGATGGACCTCTATCTCCGGATCGCCCCCGAACTTTACCTGAAGCGCCTGGTTACCGGCGGCATGGAACGGGTGTATGAAATCAATCGGAATTTCCGCAACGAAGGCATCTCCACCTTCCATAATCCCGAGTTTACCATGATGGAATTCTATCAGGCCTACGCCACGTTCGAGGACCTGATGGATCTGACGGAGGAGCTGTTTGTCTTTATTGCTCAGCGTATTCTCGGAAAGCTGACCTTCCGGTATCAAGAACTGGACATCGACCTGACCCCGCCCTGGCCGCGGATCTCCGTCAAGGAGGCGATCCTCCGCTATCACGAGATCGACCCGGCGGTGCTGGAAGATCAGGAAAAGGCTTATGCCTACGCCTGTAGCCTGGGGCTCGAGGCGAGGCCGTCGGAACCGCTGGGGAAGCTGGTAACCGCCATCTTCGAGGAAGTCGTGGAAAAAAAGCTGATCCAGCCCACCTTCGTCACCCTTTATCCCGTGGAGGTATCTCCTCTTTCGCGGCGAAATGCGAAGGACCCGTCCCTGACGGACCGCTTCGAACTGTACATCGCCGGCAGGGAGATCGCCAATGCCTTTTCCGAGCTGAACGATCCGGAAGATCAGCGTAGCCGCTTCCTGCTACAGGCCCGGGAGCGGGAGGAGGGGGATGAAGAGGCCCATATCATGGATGAAGACTATATCCGCGTCCTGGAATATGCCATGCCGCCGACGGCCGGCGAGGGAATCGGCATTGACCGGCTGGTCATGCTGCTGACGGATTCGCCGTCCATCCGGGATGTCATCCTGTTCCCGCATCTGCGGAAAAGGGGAGCGGACTGAGTGACGACGGGGCGCCCTTAAAAGACCATGTCCTATGAATTTTTCATCAACCTGCGCTATCTTCGTGCCAAGCGGAAACAGGTTTTCGTCTCTATCATCACCTTCATTTCCATTGCGGGCATCTTCCTGGGAGTGGCGGCGCTGATCATCGTTCTGGCTGTGATGAACGGCTTCGAAACGGATCTGCGCAACAAGATCCTGGGGATCAATTCCCACGTGGTGCTCATGGAGTATCGGGGCCTGATGCAGAACTACCCGCAGGTCATGGAGGAGGTCAAGGGCGTTCCGGGGGTTGTGGCCGCAACCCCGTTTATCTACAGCCAGGCGATGATCAGGAGCGAGAACAGCGTCAGCGGCGTCGTCCTGCGGGGACTATCCCTGAAAGACGCCTTCGGGGTCATTGATCTCGGCCGGATGCATGCCGGGAGCGTAAAGGCCCTGGGGTCGCCGGTACGGCGGGAGGGACCGACCGGCGGCGAACCGGAGGTTCTGCCCGGAATCGTGATCGGCAAGGAACTGGCGAAAAATCTTGGATTGATCCTCCAGGATTCCGTTTCCATCATCACGCCTATGGGCATTTCCACCCCGATGGGATTCGTTCCCCGGATGAAAAAATTTGTGGTCGTGGGGATTTTTGATTCGGGGTTTTACGAATACGATTCCACCCTGGCCTATGTTTCCCTCAAGGATTGCCAGGCTTTTCTGAATCTGGGGGATGCCGTTTCCGGGCTGGAAATCAAGGTGGACGATATCTACCAGGCCGACGCCATCGCCCGCGCGGTGGAGAAGAAACTCGGCTATCCCTTCTGGGCGAGAAACTGGATGGAAATGAACAAGAATCTTTTCTCGGCCCTGAAGCTGGAGAAGCGGGTCATGTTCCTTATTCTCAGCCTGATCGTCTTGGTGGCGGCATTCAACATCATCAGCACCCTGATCATGGTGGTTATGGAAAAGAACAAGGATATCGCGATCCTCAAGTCCATGGGCGCCACCTCGGCCAGTATCATGAAAATTTTTGTGCTCCAGGGATTGACCATCGGGACCATCGGCACCACCCTGGGGTGCATCGCGGGGCTGGCACTGGCGCACAATCTCTCGCAGCTTTCCGCTTTTATCGAAAAACTCTTTGGCTTCAAGATCCTGCCCGGAGATGTCTATTACCTCAACCAGCTTCCCTCCCGGGTGGATTATACGGATGTGGCGATCATCGTGGTCGGGTCGATCCTCATCTCTTTTCTTTCCACGCTCTATCCATCCCGGCGGGCAGCGCGACTGGATCCGGCGGAGGCGTTGCGCAATGAGTAGCGGACTATCCCGATTGGAGCGGGCCTCGCGGCGTCCGATGGAGGGGCGGCAACGGGGCAGGCAAACGGCCCTTCCCGCCGGAACAGGCGGCGGAAGAGCCGTTCAGGAGGCGGCCTCGTGATTCAGGTGCGCAACCTCGAAAAGACCTTCCTCAAAGACGGAAAGCGGATTGACGTTCTCCGCGGGCTCGATCTGAAGATCGAAGATGGGGATTCTCTTGCAATCCTGGGGGTTTCCGGGGCAGGGAAGACAACGTTCGTCCACATCCTGGGAACGCTGGATCATCCCACTTCGGGAGAAGTTCTTTTCAATGGCCTGGATGTTTTCAAGTGGCCGGAAAAAAAGCTGGCTTCCTTCCGGAATCGAACCATCGGCTTTGTCTTCCAGTTTCACCACCTGCTGCCGGAGTTCAGCAGCCTCGAGAATACGATGATGCCGGCTCTGATCAGCGGGATGTCCCGGCGAAACGCCCTTGCGAAGGCGGAAACCATATTGCATGATGTGGGCCTTGGTGATAGGATGACGCACAAACCGGCGGAGCTTTCCGGTGGTGAGCAGCAGCGGGTCGCTGTTGCGCGGGCGTTGGTGATGGAGCCGGAAATCCTGCTCGCAGATGAACCCACGGGGAATCTCGATACGGAAACCGGGCGGAAAATCGAGGATATTCTTTTGGAACTGAATCGGCGAGAGCGGATTACCCTGATCGTGGTGACTCATAACCGGTCTTTAGCCGACAGAATGTCGCGGAGCATTGGCTTGCGGGATGGAGAAATATATACCAGTGTATAAAAGAGCCCTTCTTCTGTTTTGCCGAATCTGTCTGATCGGTCTCGTCACGTTGGTTCCGGCATCGGGGAACGTTACCGCCGAGGAGGCGGCGCGCCTGGTGGTCCTTCCCTTCGATATTTTTACCCCCGGGGAAAAAGCTCCGCTGCGTGAGGAGATAGGCCGACAGCTTTCCGCGGAGTTCCGCCGGAGCGGGAATATCCAACTGGTTGAGGAAAGCGCTTACTCCGGCTTCCTTGCCGGTCAGGCGGTCAACGAGGCGCTGGGTTTCCGGATCGGCCGGAATGAAAACGCCGCCTATGTAATCCTGGGAAGCCTTTCCCAGTTCGGAGAAACCCTCAGCGCCGATATCCGGGTGCTGGATATCCGTAAGGGAAAGAGCCTTCCGCCTCTCTATATTCAGGGAAAACGAAACGCCGTGGATAAGCTGGCCGCGGAGCTCAAATCAGCGGTCCTGTTGAAGATGGTCCCGGAATTGCGCATCTCCCGCGTTGAAATTCAGGGGAACAAGAAGATCGGCTCCAGCGCCATCGAACAGGTTCTGAAAAGCCGGCAGGGCGGACTTTTCTCCGAGGAGGACGTTTCGGCGGATATCAAGTCCATCTACAAAATGGGGTACTTCAATAATGTGTCCGCAGAGGTGACGAAAGCGACCGAAGGCCGGGTCCTGGTCTTTAACGTCCAGGAAAAAGCCATGATCGCCGAGGTTCAGGTCAAGGGTAACAAGGCCGTCAGCAAAAGCGACATCGAAGCGGTGCTGAGCGTGAAGCCCCGGCAGATTCTCAATGTGGAAAAAGTGAAGGCCGATCTCCAGAAAATCAAGGACCTTTATGACAGCAAGGGGTATTACAACGCCGAAGTCCTCGACCGGATTGAAAGTTCCGGCCCCAAGGACATGCGGGTCGTCTACGAGATCAAGGAGCAGGAACGGCTGTTCA
>CAZKRB010000016.1:0-7939 GCA_964555065.1 uncultured Syntrophus sp. | reverse complement strand
CATCCAGGGGATCCGTTTTGAGGGGAATCAGGCTTACAGTGACAAGGAGCTCCGCAACCTCCTGGGCACTCAGGAGAAAGGCCTCCTCCATTTCTTCACCGAGTCCGGCATCCTCAAAAAGGAGCAGTTGAAGCAGGATGTTGCCAAGCTGAACGTCTTTTACCTGAACAACGGCTTCATGAATGCCCAGGTGGGGGACCCGGAAATCACCCATGACCGGAAGGGAATTTACATCAAGATCCCCATTACGGAAGGCAAGCGGTTCCGCGTCGGAAAGGTGGAGATCACCGGAGATGAACTGACCGTCTCCCGGAAGGAACTGCTGGCGAAACTGAAGATTACCAAAAAAGAGAATTTTGATCGCGAAGCGATTATGAGGGATATTGAAGCGCTGACGCAGGCGTGCAATGATGAAGGGTATGCCTATGCCGACGTCAATCCCCGGACGGTTCCTGACGAAGCAGCCCAGACAGTGGATGTCATTTATGACATCAACAAAGGGAAGCATGTTTATTTCAACCGGATTTCCATCACCGGCAACACCAAGACCCGGGACAAAGTCATTCGCCGGCAGTTGGCCATTACGGAAGGGGAGCTGTACAGCAGCACGAAATTGAAGCAGAGCTATGCCAACCTCAACCGTTTGCGTTACTTTGAAGAAATAGATTTTCAGACGGAGAAGGGACCGGATGAAACGAAGACCGATGTGAACATCCGCGTCAAGGAGAAGCCGACCGGACTCTTCAGCGTCGGCGCCGGTTACAGCGCGATGGATCATGCCATCCTGACGGCTCAGGTTTCGCAGCAGAATCTTTTCGGAAGGGGTCAGGTCCTGAGCCTCAAGGCCAATCTGGGATCGCGGACCACGCTTTATGAGCTTTCCTTCATCGAACCCTATCTGCTGGATATGCCCCTGTGGAGCAAGTTCGATCTCTGGAACCTGGAGCGGGAATATGACTCCTACGATCTGGATACCAAGGGAACGGGCTTGACGCTTGGGTATCCCATCTTTCCCCAGTATCATATCACCGGCTACGTTGCCTACCGGCTTTCTTTTGACGACGTCACAGATATCGATGAGGATGCCTCGAAGTATGTGAAGGACCAGGAAGGCAAGACGACGACGAGCGGCCTGACCTTCACGCTGACACGGGATACGACGGATGATGCCATCTTCCCCTCCAGGGGATCGAAGAACAGCGCTTCCCTTGAGTATACCGGAGGGTTTCTCCAGGGGGATGCGGGATTCACCAAGTATGGAATAACCTCCGCCTGGTTCTTCCCCCTGCCCCTGGAAACGGTTCTGGCCCCCAAGGTCCGGGCGGGATACATCGCGTCCCGCAGCGGTGAAAAGCTCCCCATCTATGAGCGGTTTTATCTCGGTGGAATGAATTCCCTGCGCGGCTTGCGGGATGTGGGACCCAAGGACGAGGAGGGGGACGTGATCGGCGGCACGACCATGTTCAATGTCCAATTGGATTTTATTTTCCCGCTGATCAAGAATGCGGGGATGAAGGGCGTCATTTTCTACGACACGGGGAACGCCTGGGATAACGGCTATCACTTCGGGGATCTTCGGCATACGGCAGGGGTCGGCATCCGGTGGTATTCCCCCATCGGGCCCTTGAGACTCGAATGGGGATACGTCCTCGATCCCAAGGACGATGAGCCGGCAAGCCGCTGGGAATTTACCATGGGCATGTTCATGTAGGAAACAGTGCCTCCTTGTCCAGGGAGCATGCCATGAAAGGTCGGCCGCCGATTCCGGCGGCGCAGTCCATCTCGCCGGAAAGGCGAACCGGTGTGAGTCCGCCCGGCACGGAGAGTTCTCACCCTGCCGGGCGGGGAGATAAAAGGGAAAATCCGTTTATAAGAGAGGGAGTTCATTCATGAAAGATAAGAGCTTGCACGTGATTCCGTTGATTCTGGGGTTTGTGTTTCTTTTTTCCGCGCCGCTGGCCATGGCTGCGGAAAAAATCGGGTTTGTGGACGTCAGGGAGATCATGGTCAATTCCGATGCCGGGAAAAAAGCTTCAGAGGAGTTCAAAACGGCCTTTGAAAAAAACAAAGCCCAGATTTCGGTAAAGGAAGCGGAACTGAAGAAAATGAAGGAAGAACTGGATAAGCAGCGCTCCATCCTGAAGGAGGCAGCCTTGAGGGAGAAGGAAAACGCTTACCAGAAAAAATTTCGTGACTACCAGCTGATGGTCAAGGATGCCAACGAGGAGATGCAGAAACGGGACCAGGAATTATCCAAATCCATGCTCCCGGAAATCATGAAGGTCATCAGTGCGATCGGCGGCAAGGGCGGTTATTCGGCCATTTTTGATGTCGGAGCGATGCCCGTTCCTTACTTTGACAAGGAGAAGGACCTGACGAAACAGGCCACGGCAGAATTCAACCGGACCTATAAGCCGAAGAAATAGAGGCTACCCCTGAGAAGCAGCGGGGCATGAAGGGAGCGCTCCTCTGCAGGGAAAGGAACAGAACGCAGGCAGTGAAAAAAACGATTCAGGAAATAGCGGACTTTCTTGGTGGAGAGGTTGTGGGTGACAGCCGGATTCAAATCGAGTCGATTCGGGGACTCGACGAAGCCGGGCCGGGTGAGATTACCTTTATCGCCAATCCGCAGTATGAAAAAAAGCTGCAGTCAACCAGGGCTTCCGCGGTGATCGCCTCTCGGGGTACGGAAGGTCCCGGGTTAACCCTGATCCTGGTCGACGATCCTTATGTGGCCCTGGGAAAACTGCTGACTCTCTTCTATCCGGACGAAGTGGAAACCCCGGTCGTCAGTGCCCGGGCGATCATCGAGGCGGGGGTGGAAATTTCCCCTGACGCAACGATTTATCCCGGGGTGTTTGTGAGCCGGGGGGCCCGGATCGGTTCAGGAACCATTCTCTTTCCCGGAGTCTTTATCGGACGGGATGCGGAAATCGGAGAAGGCTCCATTCTCTACCCTCACGTCTGTATTTATCGCCGCTGTCTCATCGGGAAAAGGGTCATTCTTCATGCCGGAGTGGTCGTGGGGAGTGACGGGTTCGGTTTTGCCAATCCGGGACAGGATAACGTCAAGATCCCCCAGGTCGGCATCGTTCAGATTGATGACGATGTGGAAATCGGAGCCAACACGACCATCGATCGGGCGACCCTCGGAAGGACCTGGATTCAGCAGGGAGTCAAAATCGATAACCTGGTTCAGATCGCCCACAATGTTGTGATCGGCGAAAAATCGGTCATCGTTTCTCAGGTGGGCATCTCCGGCAGCACCCGGCTGGGCAGAAGCGTCATTCTGGGAGGTCAGGCCGGGCTGGTAGGGCATCTGGAGATCGGTGATTTTGCCATGGTGGGCGCCCAGAGCGGCGTCCATGAGGATGTTGCCGCCCAATCCGTCGTATCGGGCTCGCCGTGCCAGCCTCACCGGAACTGGCTGCGCTCGATGTCCGTTCTGCCCAGGATCCCGCAGATGCGCCAACAGTTGAATGACCTTCAGAAGCGCCTGGAAGCGCTGGAAAAGAGCTCCGGGAGCAGGGGGGACAGGGAACTTTAGCGATCCTTCCAATCGGGCAGCAGGGCGCGGCCGGCGCCGGCGACTCGATGGGCTCCCGGCATGGGGAGAATCGAGCTGAGCGGTCATCTCTCCTGTTGCCTGGTGATTCTTTCCGATCCGGCGTTGGGGGAGCAATTTCATCAAGAGGAAACAAGTTTAAAATGAGGATTCATTCTACAGCTGTCATTTCACCGGATGCCCGGCTGGCGGAAGGTGTTGAAATCGGGGCCTACAGTGTCGTTGGTCCCGGCGTGACCATCGGGAAAAATACGATTCTGGGCTCCCATGTCGTGGTTGAACGGGATACGGATATCGGAGAGGAGTGCCGGGTTGCTTCCTTCTGCTCCCTGGGCGGCGACCCCCAGGACCTGAAATATCAAGGGGAAGAAACAAGGGTCGTCATCGGGAATTACAACGTCTTCCGGGAATATGTGACCGTAAACCGGGCCACATCGGCGGACATCGGCGTGACCCTGATCGGTGACCACAACCTGATCATGGCTTACTGCCATGTGGCCCATAACTGCAAACTGGGGAACAACATCGTCATCTCCAACGCCTCCCACCTCGCCGGCCACATTCACGTGGATGACTATGCGATTATCAGCGGCATGGTGGGAATTCACCAGTTTACGCGCATCGGGGCCCACTCCATCATCGGCGGGGCATCGGCTGTCACTCAGGATGTGCCTCCCTACGTGACGGCGGCCGGCAACCACGCAAAACTCTATGGCCTCAATCTGATCGGCCTGCAGCGCCGGGGATTCAGTGACGAGACCATTTCGGCCCTGAAGGAAGCCTACCGGATTCTCTTCCGTTCCTCCCTGCGCCGCAAGGACGCACTGGAGAAGGTGCGGCAGACCGTGGCAGATACGCCCGAAGTCCGACACTTTCTTGACTTCATTTCAACCTCGGAACGGGGCGTTTGCCATTAACGAAGAGAGCGGGAAGAATCATGGGAAAAATTCGCGTCGGCGTGGTCGGCATCGGGCATCTGGGCAACTATCATCTGCAGAAATATTCGAAAATCGACGGGGTTGAGATCGTCGGGGTGTCGGACAGCGTGCCCGAGCGCGCCCGGAAGGCGGCGGAGGCCTTCGGCTGCGAGGCCGTAACCGATTTCCGGCAGCTGCTGGGGCGCGTGGATGCGGTGAGCATTGCCGTACCCACGGGAGCGCATTATGACGCGGCCAGCGTTTTTCTGGAGGCGGGCGTCCATGTTCTGCTGGAAAAGCCGATTTCGGAGACCCTGGCGCAGGCCGATGAACTGGTCGCCCTGGCGGAGAAGGGGAATCTCGTCTTCCAGATCGGGTTTGTGGAGCGTTTCAATCCGGCCATCGTGGCCCTGGAGGGGGTCATGAGAAAACCCGTTTTTATCGAGGCCCATCGCCTCCATCCTTTTTTCGAGCGGGGAACCGATGTGGATGTAGTGCTCGACCTCATGGTTCACGACCTGGATCTCATTCTCCACTTCGTACAATCGCCGGTTCGGCAGGTCGATGCCGTGGGGGTATCGGTCATTTCCGAAAAGGTGGATATTGCCAATGCCCGGCTGACCTTCGAGAGCGGCTGCGTGGCCAATGTGACCGCCAGCAGGGTGACTGCCAAGACCATGCAGAAGATCCGTTTTTTTGAAACCGACGGCTACCACTCCGCCGATTGCGCCAAGCGTCAGGTCCAGTCCCTGCGGAAGAAAATTCATCCCGATGGAAGAGTCGAAATCTTCCCGCTGCCGTTGCGCATCCCGCAGCATGATCCTCTCGAAGCCGAAGTGCAGTCCTTTGTGCAGGCCGTCCAAATGGGCGCGCCGCCTCCTGTGACCGGGCGGGAAGGCCGGCAGTCTCTGGCCGTGGCCCTGTCCATCGTGAGCAGCATCGAGGCGAATCGAAATCCCCTCTGATCCTTAAGAATAGAATCTTCCTGTGAATTTGAAACGTATCCTCATCGTGGCGGGCGAGGCTTCCGGAGACCTTCACGGCGCCCGCCTGGTCCGGGCGATGACGGAGAAGGAGCCGGGAATCCGCTTCTATGGAATCGGCGGCGGCAACCTGAAGGAAGCCGGGGTGGACCTGTGGGCCGATGCGGCCGATATGGCCGTGGTCGGCTTGACCGAGGTCCTCTCCAAGCTGCGGGAAATTCTGATGGTCATGGGTCGCCTGAAAAAGTCGCTGCGGCTCCTGAAACCTGATCTTGTGATTCTCATCGATTACCCCGACTTCAATCTTCCTCTCGCCCGTTCGGCAAAGAAATACGGCATTCCGGTCTTTTATTATATCTCTCCCCAGGTATGGGCCTGGCGGAAGGGGCGGATCAAGACGCTGAGCCGGATCGTCGACCGGATGGCCGTTGTGCTTCCCTTTGAAGAGGCGCTTTACAGGCAGGCGGGCGTCGATGCGACCTTTGTCGGCCATCCTCTCCTGGACGTCGTTGAAGCGGCCTCTCCGCGGGAGGAAACGCTGCACCGGTTCGGGTTGCGGGATCAGGTGACGACGGTGGCGCTGCTGCCGGGAAGCCGGAAGGGGGAGGTCTCCCGGCTGCTGCCTGCCATGCTGAAAGCGGCGCGGCTGCTGACGGAGAAGGTCAAGCCCGTGCAGTTTCTCCTGCCCCTGGCCGCGACCCTGGACGAGGCCTGGATGCGCGAGAGGATTGCCGGGGCCGATGCGCCTGAGATCCGCCTTGTCCGCGGCGCGACGTACGATGCGGTTGCAGCCGCCGATGCGGCGGTGGTGGTCTCCGGGACGGCCACCCTGGAGACGGCGCTCCTGGGCACGCCCCTGATCGTCATTTACAAGGTTTCCGCCCTCTCCTACCTGATCGGCCGGATGCTGATTTCCGTGGATCATATCGGGCTGGTCAATATTGTAGCCGGAAAGACGGTGGCCCCTGAGTTGATTCAGCACGAAGCCAATCCGGAGCGGATCGCGGCGGAGGTCCTGGCGATTCTCAGCGACAACGACCGGCGAAGGGCCATTCGCGATGAACTCTCCCGGATTCGGGAAAAGCTCGGCAGACCGGGAGCGGCCCAGCGGGCGGCCGACCTGGCCCTGGAACTCCTGCGATGACCGCAATCGAGAAGCGGCCGCGGTTCCCGTTCCGGGCCGGAGGTGAATACAAGGCGGAGGGAACGACACGGCCCAGGCAGACGATGGCAACCGTCGGAGAGCCGATCAAAGATCCGGGCCCGGTGCTTGAGGGAAAATTGGAATCGGCGAACTCCCCCCGTTTACCGAAGCCTGTGGGCTGACGTTCCGGGAAGGAACGGCTGCAGTCCGGAATAAACGAAGGAAAACAATGGATATCTTCAAGCGCCTATTAAAACTGACCAAACCCCACATTCCGCGGTTTGCCCTGGCGATGCTCTGTATGCTCATCGTCGGCGCCATGACCTCGGCGCTGGCCTTCCTGGTCAAGCCTGCCCTGGATGACATCTTTCTCAAAAAGAACGCCGAGATGCTGATGTGGATCCCCTTGGGGATCATCCTGATTTACATCGTCAAGGGCGTGTGCAGTTATATTCAGACCAACCTGATGAATTTCATCGGCCAGCGGATCGTTGCCGACCTGCGGTACCGGCTCTATGATCAGATCCAGAAGCAGTCCCTGAAATTCTTTGCGAAGCATCATACCGGCGAACTCATGTCGCGGATCACCAACGATGTGAATTCCATTCAGCACGCCGTCTCCGAGGCGGTGACCAGCCTCCTGAAAGACTCCTTCACCCTGGTTTCCCTCGTGTTTGTCATTTTCTACCGGGACTGGAAGCTGGCCATGATCGCCATGTTCGTTTTTCCCCTGACGGTTTATCCTATCGCCAAGTTTGGACAGAAGATGCGCAAGAATGCGACCAAAACCCAGGTCACCATGGCGGGTCTGACCACGCTGCTTCAGGAGACCATTTCCGGGACGCGCATCGTCAAGGCCTTCTGCATGGAACCCTATGAGAATCAGCGCTTCGCCAAAGAAAACGAGAAGCTGATGCGCCTGGCCCTGAGAAGCGTTTCCATCAACGCGATTTCCAGCCCTTTAATGGAATTCCTGGGGGGAATCGGCATTGCGGCGATCATCTTTTATGGAGGCTACCAGGTCATCCATGGGACCTCCACCCCGGGGACCTTTTTTTCCTTCCTGACGGCCCTGATCATGCTGTACGAACCCGTCAAGCGGCTGACCAACGTCAACAACACGGTCCAGAAGGGAATTGCCGGCGCCGAGAGGGTCTACCGCATTCTGGATCTCGTCCCCGAGATCGCCGACGGGAAGAACGCCGTGGATCTGCCCCGGATTGCCGACCGGATCGAACTCCGCGATGTTTCTTTCGCTTATGATGATGCCCCGGTGCTCCGCCATATCAACCTGACCATCCCTGCCGGGGAGGTGGTTGCCTTCGTGGGG
>CAZKRB010000015.1:0-48267 GCA_964555065.1 uncultured Syntrophus sp. | reverse complement strand
GCTGCAATGGGCGATGGTTTCCGGGCGTAAGGCTGCCGAGGCGGTCCTGGAATCCTTCAACATTTGAGGATCGGAGGGCCGGGCGTTTGAGAATCGTGTATGGTACTGCTTCCCTGCACAAGAACAAGGAGCGTCTTGACCCGTTGTCAACTTGTTGGAATGTCGAAATGATTTCAGGGTTGCTTCCTTCCCACGGGACAGGAATTGAAACATTTGAAGCAAAAGTACTGGACACCGATAAAGCTGGCCTGGTAGGTCATGAAGAAATCTTTGCTGAAGAGCATTTTCTTCCGTTCCTCCGGTGATTTCCCCATCCATTTCATCCAGAATCCGATCAGCTTCGGCAGTCCATAGGGTTGAGAAACGGCCAGGCATTTTCCCACATCGGTTTGTCCTTCCACATCCAATGCCGAAGCGGGGCAGCTTTCGACGCAGAGGTTGCAATGGTTGCAAAGCTCTTCCGTGACCGGTGGATCGGAGGGAAGGGCAAGATCGGTCAGCACGGCCATGAAAATGACGCGCGGCCCCAGTTGGGGATGAATGACCAGGTTGTGGCGGCCGAAGACACCCAGGCCCGCTGCGACTGCCGCATGGCGGAGGGAGACATCGGCAACGCTCCGCGGATTCTGCGGGCTCAAGTCCATGGGATAAGACAGGGGAACGCTCATCGCTTTCGCACCCCATTCCTTCTCAAGAAACCGTGCAATCCTGTAGTTGGTGAGCCGTGTGAATTCCTGCAGGTCGAGCCGTCCGTTCATCGCGATCTGCGGACTGGGGCTGTCTACATGAGACATCTCCTGGATGCAGGTCACAACGATCGATCTGGCTTCAGGGAAAAGGGTCTCAATTTTTGGACTCTGCGGGCTGTTATAGTCCGATACCGCTGCAAAGCCGATGTCGTCAACCCCCAGGTTCAGTGCAAATTTCCTGATTTTATCTTTCATGTTGATGCCCCCCCAACCATGCTTCGTCGTTTCGATCATCCCTGTTCATCCTTATGAATGGTTACTTCGTTCCGTCCATTGATCAACTTTTCTGCAAAGCAGTCCCTTTTTACAGAGCTCCGGGACCATCGGAAGATCCATGGGGAGGTTCCGACCAGAGGGGAAAGGCCCTCCGCCGCCCGGAAGAACCTGCAGATCACTGCTTGTGCGGACGTCGTTGCGACCATTTCCGCCCTGCACAATGGTAGCGGCGACCTTCGGGCAGCGTCCTTGGCCGAAGTGTTTTTTACCCCGACGATTGAGAGTGCTTCTCACGCCCGCACGATCTGAAAGAGCTTTTCCTGAGGCGCGTAAAGGTATTCCTGTATCTTCTCCTGCATCACCCTTTGGACCTGTGGTGCAAAACCGGGCTCTTTCCGCACCCGCTTGTACAGGGGGCTGAAGGTGTCGTGGGGGTTGAAGTTGGGCTTCAGGATAACCTGGTCTCCGCTTAGCTTGTCAATGAAGACCATTTGATTTTTCTCCTCAGAAATCAACACGAGGTCTCCCCTGGTTGGCAGAGCGCTCAATTCCGTCCTGGCGCCGGTAATGTATGCCAGGGCATCCGCCTGGCAGCAGTGTATGGAGGTCTGCACCTTGATGGACTGGCGCAGAGGAAGCCGGTCGGGGTATAAAATTTTGAACGCCTCCTGAGCCGCCCGGAATGCAAAGGCGCTTCCCCCGCAGTATCCATGAATCTTCATGACGTCGGCAAGCTTGATTTCAACCACATCGCTTGCGGTTATGCCCACGAGAACGGAATTGGGACTACTCATCAAGATGGACACATCGGGGATTTTCACAAAGGGATGTTTCGTTTCCTTTCCGGGCATGCCTGCTGCCGCAGGATGACCGGGGCTTTCGTTTGAGGCAAAGGCGCGCTCCGAAGCGGTGAAGGCGATCATCGCGGTGCCTAAGACCGCCGCGTTCTTCAGAAAATCTCTCCGATCCGGATCCTTTGCCCCGTGCTGATCGGATACGACCTCATTAACGCCTGTCTGCCTCTTTTCCAAACGTTTCATTTTCAAAGTTCTCCCGAGGATTTTCTTTAAGCCGTAAGGTATCGACCCCTTCCGGATCGTTCATCAATGTCAATCATTCAATGAAAATTACCGGTTAAGACACATGGGCGAAGGGATTATACCATGTGAATCCTCTGCGGCCACTTCTTTTTGATCCCGCACCGTTTTACGCTCCAGGTGGCCCCGAGTCCTGCCCGGTGCCCGCCCCGGCAGCCGTTGAAAGTTTCCCGCGAGCCGTTTCCTGAGTGATCGCCTGCTTCCAGGGCGCAATCCATGGACGTGAACCTGCTGATTCCCCTTAAGCCCAGGGGAAATGACGCGGCCCTGAGCCATGCTTTCGAAACTCTTCCCTCTTTGTGGGGGCAGAGCGGGCTTGCTTTCCCGCATGACAGGATTGGCCGGATCCTCATCCCGACTCCAGAACCTGGTCAGGGCCTTTAAGCCTGCGCTAAGGGAGAGATTTTTGATTTCCTTTATGGAAAGGGGAGGATATCCGCCGATGGGGAAGTTATCTTTTGAATCTCGTCCGAGATTGGCGTGATTTTCCCGCAAGGGGGGTAACGGGTGCCTTCTGTCGGCCTGGAGAAAGGCGGGACCGGCAGATTTCTGTTGCACAATGGCCGGGGAAATCTTAAGAGGTTTCACAGCAGCCTCCGTGAGAGACGGCTCGCATCTCCAGAAAAGGATTATTCTTTGTGACAGAGCATCTTAAGCGGGATTACGCCCCGGTCAAAGACCTGAAGCCCGATGACCATATCCGGATGGTGCGGGATATTTTTGCGACGGTGACGGGGAAGTACGACTTCCTCAACCATCTGCTCAGTTTCCGCCGGGATGTGGCCTGGCGGCGGTTTGCCGCCCGGAAGATGCGCTTCTCCAAGACCCTCCGCTATCTGGATGTGGCCGCGGGAACGGGGGACCTGGCCCTGGAAGTGGCGCGCCGCTACCCGGACGTCCAGGTGACCGGCGCCGATTTTGTCTACGAGATGCTGGAAAAGGGGGCCGAGAAGAGCGCCAGCCAGGGTGAAAGCCGGGGGCGGGTGTCCTTTGTCCAGGCGGATGCCCTGGCGCTTCCTTTTGCCGACGCGTCTTTCGATGTGGTGGGGATTGCCTTCGGCATCCGCAACATCCCCGACCGGCTGGGGGCGCTGCGGGAGTTCCACCGGGTCCTGGTAGCCGGCGGCCAGGTGGCCATCCTGGAGATGCAGTCCCCGGAGCAGAAAGTCCTGAGGCCTCTGTGCTCCTTCTATCTCCGCCGGATCCTGCCCCGGCTCGCCCGCCGGTTTACCCGCAACCCGGCCGCCTATCTTTATCTCGCCGATTCCATCCTCCATTTTCCCTCATCGGAGCGCTTTTCCGGGATGATGCGCGATGCCGGATTTGCGGAGGTCGAGAATTATCCCCTGACGCTGGGCATCACCCGCCTTTACACCGGCTGGAAGAGCCGCTGATCGTCCTTCTCGTGTTTTCCCGCCTTGACCGGGGACCTGCCCCGTTGCGCGTCCGGACTCACTTTCGACTCGGTAGGCAGGAAGACGAGGCTTGATCTCTGATCTCCAGGGGCGCTTCCCGGAACGGATGGGTTTTCTGACGTTTGTCGACTGAGGCGGGAAACCCGAAAGACTGGGTTTTTCCAGATTTGTCGATTGAAGGCCGGAAGGAAGATGCCGGTCTTTCTCCCGCCGGGGGAGGGGAAAACGGTCGGGAATCAAACAGTGCCTGCCTCGGGAGCCCGGCCGGCAAACGCCTCCAGGGCCTCCTGCTGCAGGGCATCGCCGGCGCCCTTGTACTTGGGCGAGAAGTGAAAGAGGGAAAAGCGCTTGGCCCTCGCCTTCCGGGCGAGAAGCCCGGCCTGCCGGGCGGTCAGGTGATATTTCCGGGCGGCCTTTTCCAGGTCCTCGTGGAGGAAGGTCGCTTCGATAAACAGGTGATCGGCGGAATCCGCGAGAGAAAGGATGCGCCGCTCGTTTTCCCGATTGTAAAGGGCGTCGGTGACATAGCCGATCCGCTGGCCCCGGGTCATCTTGACCGCCTTCTCCCTTAAGAGGCCCAGGGGAAGCATCGTGCTCGCCGCCCCGCCGCCGCGGCATTTTTCTCCGCTCGCGATGAGCTGCTCGTCGGGCCGACCCTGCAGGATCGCTTCCTTGAGCGCCATCAGCCAGCGGCCGGTGGGGAGACCGAGTTCTTCCAGCCCGTTTTTCAGGATGTTCACCCGGCTTTTTTCCTCGAACCGGAAGGCCAGGCAGGGGATGAGGTGATCGAGAAAGGTGCAGGAAATGGAGAAAAACGTCTCCTCCACCAGGGGCTGATCCACGGGGATTTCCGCGTCGGCGAAGGGCTCCGGGCGGAAGGCGTTGCGGCAGCGGTAGAGCCGGGAAATCCGGCGGGCCGGATGGATTTCCGTCACCAGCAGCTCGAAGTCGTTGGAATAGTTTTCCACCAGGTTCCAGGTGTAGCCCTGCAGCTTGCCTTCGACCCGGGCCAGGAAGCCGGGGGGGCCGAAGAGGCCGATGCGCTGGTTCCGGCCCAGGCAGATCCTCAGGATAGAATCGAAGCCGATGAAGTGATCCACGTGCGTGTGGGAAACAAAGATGTGGCCGATTTTGAGGATCTCCCGGGGGGCGAGGCGATGCAGATCGCCGAGATCAAAGAGGACGGACTCGCGGCGGTACTTGCTTTTGATTAGGACGGCTGGGTCGCCGAAGGGCTCGTTGACCAAAAGGGCTGAGTACACGGGCTGCAGCTTTCAAAAGGGGTTGCCGATGAATTTCAGGGGATCTGGGCGAAAATCCGTTCAAAAAAGATTTTTTTCTCCCGCGGAAAGTAGATGGGCCCCTCGTAATCGACGATCAGCTTCCCCTCCAGGTGATCGAGTTCGTGCTGGGCGACGCGGGCGAGAAAATCCACATACCGCTTACTGATCTTGTTGCCGTGGCGATCGTAGGCCCGGACCTTGATCTCCGGGAAGCGGTTGACCTCGACGGAAACCTCGGGGCAGGAGAGGCACCCCTCCGTCCCTTTGACCAGTTCGCCCCGCGCCTGGGTGATCCGGGGATTGATCAGCAGATCGTAATCGCTTTCCTTCGTGGACCATCCCTCATCGTCAAATCCCTTGTTGCGGAAGATGACGATTCGCCGGTTGATTCCGATCTGGGGCGCCGCCAGCCCCAGGGCGTCGTCCCGCTCCAGGAAGGCGTCCATCAGGGTCTGAATCTGCTCTTTGGCCTCGCGGGTCAAGGGGAGGGGGAGATCGGTGGAAGGGGTGCGCAGGATCCGCGTTTCCTCCTGGGTAAGGGAAATCTGGTCCCAGAGGGTCAACACTTTGTGAGAATAAGACATAACGGACATCCTTGAAAAAATTCTTCTGGGTCTCTCTATAACACCTCGCGGGGCCCATTTCAAGGATTTGAAGAAAAACAATATCCTTGATAATCCATTATGGATCTGTTAGCGTTTCCGCCCAAAGAGCAGGCGGATTTACTTCCTTTTGCCGCACATCATCCTCACACCGGGAAAATAACGTGATTTCAACCTTAGTCGGCTATATGGCCCGCCGGAATTTCTCGCGGGTCATGCGCTTTGAGGCGGGGCAGGCGCCCTCCCTGCCCGCGGCAACCTCGGGACAGCCGCGTCTCCTCTACCTCCATGTCCCCTTCTGTGAACGGCTCTGCCCTTACTGCTCCTTCAACCGCTTCGTCTTCGAAGAGCGGCGCTGCCGCGATTACTTCTCCGCCCTCCGGCGCGAAATCCGGATGTATAAGGAGAAAGGGTACGATTTCGCCGGCGTTTATGTAGGGGGAGGAACGCCCACGATCCTGCTCGATGAGCTGGAAGAAACCCTGGAAGCGGTCCGCCGGTCTTTTTCCGTCCGGGAGGTGTCTGTCGAAACCAATCCGAACCACCTGGTCCCCGAGAAGCTGGAACGGCTGAGCCGGATGGGAATCAACCGCCTGTCGGTGGGCATTCAGAGCTTCGATGACGGGCTGCTGAAGGCCATGGACCGCTACGAAAAATACGGCAGCGGCGCCGAGATTATCGAACGGCTGCGGCAGGCCCAGGGGCGTTTCGATACCCTCAATGCTGATATGATCTTCAATTTTCCCTCCCAGGAAATGGCTATGCTGGACCGGGACCTGGAGATCCTCTTGGACCTGGGCGTGGACCAGGTCACCTGGTATCCCCTGATGGTTTCGGACTCGACGCGGCAGACGGTCATGCGGACCCTGGGCCGGGTCGACAGTGGCCGGGAGAAGGCGTTCTACGACCGGATCCGGGAGCGGCTCGGTCCGGAATACCGCTTTTCGTCGGCTTGGTGCTTCTCCCGGAAAGGGACCATGATCGATGAGTACATTGTCGATTATGATGAATATGCGGGGTTGGGGAGCGGTTCCATCGGGTACCTGGACGGCGTCTGCTACGCCAACACCTTCAATATCGCCGAATATTGCGCGCGCCTGAGCCGGGACGAACTGCCGCTCATGGCCGCCCGGACCTTCACCCGGCAGGAGCGGATGCGTTATGATTTTGTCATGAAGTTCTTCGGCACGAAATTAAACCTTCCCGCCCTGTCGGCGAAATACGGCGGGCGGCTGTCCCCGGGGTTGTGGCGGGATTTTCTGCTCTTCCGGCTGGCCGGCGCCCTGCGGTATGCCGCGCCCGATTGGCAGTTGACCCGGAGCGGCTGTTACCTCTGGGTCGTCATGATGAGAGAATTTTTCACGGCGGTGAACAACTTCCGTGACTTTTGCCGGGCGGACCTCCAGGCATCGGAGCCTGCCCTGTCCCCGATTGAGGAGCCGGTCCATGAATGAACAGATCCAGACCCTGCTGAGAGGCCTTCCCAAAATCGATGAGATTCTGCTGACCCTTGAAAAGCGGAATCCGGACCGCCAGGCTCCCCGGGAGGTGATCCGGGCCGTCTGCCGGGAGACCGTGGAGGAGCTGCGGCGCTCCATCCTGGAAAAGAAAGGCGATCCGGGGAAGATGCGCCTCCCCCGGGCGGAAGAGGTCGCCGCAGCCGTGGAGCGGCGCATGGATGGCCTTCGCCGCCCCCGCCTGCGGCGCGTGATCAATGCCACGGGCGTGATTCTCCATACAAACCTGGGGCGGGCGCCGCTCTGCCGGGAGGCGATCGAACAGCAGCTGGCCGTCAGCGAAGGCTACTCCAACCTGGAATTCGACCTGGAGCGGGGCGAACGAGGGAAGCGCTACGATCACGTCCGGGAGCTTTTCCGCCTTCTGTGCGGCGTGGAGGAGGCCCTGGTGGTCAACAATAATGCCGCCGCGGTCTTCCTGGCGCTTAATTCCCTGGCCGAAGGGCGGGAAGTGATTGTTTCCCGGGGGGAACTCGTCGAAATCGGCGGGGAGTTCCGCATTCCCGAGATCATGGAGAAAAGCGGCACTCGGCTCAAGGAAGTGGGGGCAACCAATCGGACGCGCCTGGCGGATTACGAACGGGCCATCACCCCCGAGACGGCCCTGATTCTCAAGGTTCACTCCAGCAATTTCAAGATGGTGGGCTTTACGGAAGAGACCCCCCTGGAGGAACTGGTGGCACTGGGGAAAAAGCATGCGATCCCGGTCATGTATGACGTGGGCAGCGGGTGTTTTGTCGACCTGGGGGATTATGGCCTGCCTGGGGAGCCCATCGTCCGGGAAGTGGCCGCCGGCGGGGTGGATGTGCTGACCTTCAGCGGCGACAAGATGCTGGGCGGGCCGCAGGCCGGCATCATCCTGGGGCGGCGGAACTTTCTCGAAGCCATCCAGCGAAATCCCCTCAACCGGGCCCTGCGCATCGACAAACTGACCCTGGCTGCCCTGGAGGCGACCTTGAGGGTTTATCTCAAGCCGGAAGAGGCGATCAAGAGGCTGCGGATTCTCAAGTCCTTGACCGAACCCCTGGACGACGTCGCCCGCCGGGCGAAAAAATTGCAGGGGATGCTGCGACGGGCGCTGCCGGACTCCTTCTCCCTGGCGCTGCGGCCTGGAGAATCGACGGTGGGCGGAGGGGCTCTGCCGGGGATGAGCATCCCGTCCATGCTGCTGGGCATCCGCCTTGTCGGGCTCTCCGCGGCCCGCCTGGAGAAGGGCCTCCGGGGGCTGGAAATCCCCGTCATCGCCCGGGTGGCCAACGAGGAGATTCTCCTCGATCTCCGGACGATTGCCGAGGAGGAACTGCCGCTGGTCCGCGAGGGCCTGCTGTCTCTGTCCGTGGCCGCGGGCGTTTAAAGGGCATGGAGGAGAGGGCGACACTCCGGACCTATACGGTGGACGGGACGGAGAGCGGCCTGCGGCTGGATGTTTTCCTTTCCCGGCAGGAGGCCGGCCTTTCCCGGGCCCGGCTGCAACGCCTGATCGAGGAGGGGAAGGTTTCGCTCGGCGGAGCAACGGCGATCCGGGCAAGCCAGAAGCTTAGAGCTGGCGAACAGATAACGCTGGAAGAGCCCCCGGCGACGCCCCTGGAACTTCTCCCTCAAGACATCCCCCTGGACATCCTTTATGAAGATCAGGACCTTCTCGTTCTGGACAAGCCCGCCGGCCTGGTGGTCCATCCGGCGGCCGGCCACGGCGAGGGGACTCTTGTAAACGCCCTGCTCTTTCACTGCCGGGACCTGCCGGGAATCGGCGGGGTGATGCGCCCGGGGATCGTTCACCGCCTGGACAAGGACACGTCGGGCCTGCTGGTGGTGGCCAAGACGGATGCGGCCCATTCGGGGCTGGCGTCGCAGTTTAAGCAGCATCAGGTCCGGAAGACTTATCTGGCCCTTGTTTATGGCGATCCCAGGGAAGATCAGGGGCGGATTGACCTGCCCGTGGGGCGGCATCCCCAGGAGCGGAAAAAAATGTCGACGAAAAGCCGGCGGGGCAAAGAGGCGGCGACCTCCTGGCGGATTGCCGAACGGTTCGGTGAGGTGACGCTGCTGAGCGTGGACATTGAAACGGGACGGACCCATCAGATCCGGGTCCATCTGACGGCGATCGGCCATCCCGTTGTCGGCGATACGGTCTATGGAAGCCCAAAGCGGATCAACGCCATCACCGATCCGGCTGTCAGGGCGCGCTTGAAGGGGATGAGCCGGCAGGCCCTCCATGCGGCGCGCCTTCAATTTGTCCATCCCCTGGCCCGGAAAGAAATGGACTTTTCCGCGGCCCTTCCGGTGGATATGGCCGATCTGTGCGCCTTCCTGAGGGCCTATGGTTCTCCGGGCTTACAGGAAGGCCGGACGGGAAAAAACAGCATATAATTCCGGAATCGATCCTGGTTCGGCATTGTTGTTGCTTTCTGACTTCAGTATCTCTCCCCCGCCCGCGGGTTTCTGCCGGTCTGAGTTCTTCCGCTGTTGAACAAAGACGGTTTAAGGATCGGCCCAAGGAAAGAAGCTTCTATGAAGGTTAATCCCGGAGATTGATGTTTTTCATTCTTTGTTTCGCCTGTTTCTGGAATGAGGGTTAGGGGAGGAATCTTGTTTGTGATGACCAAAAACGGCGGGGTGACGTTTCTCCAAGCCGCTCAATTTATGGAATTCTCCTTTGTGTCCCATGCCTTCTGTGCCCGGCGGGGCGGCGTCAGTGAAGGGGCTTTTGCCTCGCTGAACATGGCGGCGAGCCAGGGAGACGAAGAGGCCAGGGTTCGGGAGAACTGGGGCATTCTCAGCCGCTCTTTCCAGATTCCGGAACGCTCCTTCCTGCTCCTGGATCAGGTCCATCGGGATGGCGTCCTGGTGATCCGGGAAGATTCCCTGCCGGAGCGGGGAGCGCCGGCTCCCGCCTATGATGCCTGCGTCACGAACCTTCCGGGAGTGGCCCTCTGCATCAGGACGGCGGACTGCGTGCCGGTATTGCTTCTCGATCCCGCCCGGCGGGTCATCGGCGCGGTGCATGCAGGATGGGGAGGAACGGCGCTGCAAATCACCGCCAAGGTCATTGACGTCATGGCGAGGGAGTTCGGCTGTCGTCCCGGGGAGATCCTGGCGGCTGTGGGCCCTTCCATCGGGCCCTGCTGCTACGGGGTGGATGAGCGGGTTTATCTGGCGATGTGCGATCATCCCGGAGCGGAAAGATTTTTCTCCACGGCGGGTCCTCCCGGAAAATGGCGTCTGGATCTTCCCCAGGCCAACCGCTGTCAGCTTCTCGCCAGGGGGGTGCAAGGGGAGAATATCGAAGCGTCGGGCTGCTGCACTTCCTGCCGGGAGGAGCTTTTCTTCTCTCACCGGCGGGACCGGGGGAAAACCGGCCGCCAGGTGAATTGGATCATGCTCACCTGACGATTTTGGAAAGAAAATACTTCTTGACATCGCCAGGGAATTTATACTAATGCAGCGCACTGAGAAAGGAATGATTCACACCCTTCCGCATGGATTATTTCCAGAGTTCAGAATAGCAATCTATTACCTTAATCCACGTTCCTCATTTTTCGTTCGTTGCAGACAAAGTTGCACTTTTCCCGAAGAGAAATGTTTTACTTGTGGAGTGTAGGCACGCTGCGGGGTTAATGGTGTGTCTGCGCTGGAGAACGCAGGTATTTTCTCCGGGACTTTCATAAGGATAGCGCATGAATATTGAAGAAATCAAAAGACAGCCGATCAGCGAACTGGCCAATCTTGCAAAGGAGTTGAACGTGGTCGGCGCCAGCGGGATGAGAAGGCAGGATCTCATCTTCTCGATTCTGCAGGCCCAGGCGGAGAAAAACGGGATGATCTCGGGATCGGGCGTATTGGAAATCCTTCCCGACGGGTTCGGCTTTCTAAGGGCCGTCGATTACAACTATCTGCCCAGCCCCGATGATATCTATATTTCCCCCTCACAGATCCGGCGGTTCAATCTCCGGACGGGGGATACGATCTCCGGCGAGGTCAGGCCGCCCAAAGAAGGAGAGAAGTATTTCGCCCTGCTCAAGGTCGACACCATCAACTTCGAACCTTCCGAATATGCCCGCGATAAAATTCTCTTCGATAATCTGACTCCCGTCTATCCCCAGGAAAAACTGAATCTGGAAAGTGATCCGGAAAATTTCTCGACGCGGATCATGGATCTGTTCACCCCCATCGGTAAAGGCCAGCGGGGGCTGATTGTTTCCCCTCCCCGGGCGGGCAAGACGGTCCTGCTCCAGGATATCGCCCACAGCATCACGGCAAATCACAAAGACGTCATTCTCATGGTGCTGCTCATCGATGAGCGGCCCGAGGAAGTGACCGACATGCAGCGCAGCGTGAAGGGGGAGGTGATTTCCTCCACCTTTGACGAGCCGGCCACCCGCCATGTCCAGGTGGCGGAGATGGTTATCGAGAAGGCGAAAAGGCTGGTCGAGCACAAGCGGGACGTGGTCATCCTGCTGGACAGCATCACCAGGCTGGCCAGGGCTTATAACACCGTCGTTCCTCCCAGCGGCAAGGTGCTGTCCGGCGGCGTGGATTCGAACGCCCTCCACAAGCCCAAGCGGTTTTTCGGCGCGGCCCGGAACATCGAAAACGGCGGCAGCCTGACCATCATCTCCACGGCCTTGATCGACACGGGCAGCCGCATGGATGAGGTCATCTTCGAAGAGTTCAAGGGAACAGGCAACATGGAACTGCACCTGGATCGCCGGATTGCGGACCGGAGGGTCTTCCCGGCCTTTGACTTGATCCGTTCCGGCACCCGGAAAGAAGAGCTCCTGACTGCCAAGCAGAACCTCAACCGGATCTGGATCCTGCGTCGGCTCCTCCAGGAAATGAATCCCGTCGACGCCATGGAGTTCATTATCGACAAGATGCGCAAGACGGAGAGCAATCAGGACTTCCTGGATTCCATGAATTCCTGAGCGGACGGATAAAAATCCTTGAAATTATAAGCCGGATGATTATAATCGCCTCTGCGGTTCGGCGAAGGTGAAAATTCGTTAACAAAAAAGCAGGATGAGCGACCGCAGGCACATCCTGATCGCACGGCTCGGAGAGGATCTCCGGGTGGGAAAACCGAGGCCCCTCCGACGCACCCGGGGAGTCTGTTGCAGGACCGGCGGGGGTTAACGCGATGAGCGAGGCCGGAATTGGAAACCAGGGGTCTAATCGGAATCAAAAGATGAGGGAGGTTTACAGAGGATCATGAAGGAAGGAATTCATCCTGACTATAAAGAAACAACCATTACCTGCGTCTGCGGGAATGTAATTGAAACCCGCTCCACCAAACAGGACATCAGAGTGGAAATCTGTTCCCAATGTCATCCCTTTATCACCGGGAAGCAGAAGATTATGGACACAGCCGGCCGTGTGGAGCGCTTCAACCAGAGATACGCCGGACTCAATACTAAAAAAGCCTAGGCACCACATTTTTGCTTTTCAAGCCGGGATGCCGCCCGTTCCGGCTTGAAAAAGCGCTCGGGAAACGGCCTGTCGGCGTCGAAACGTTTTTCCTCCCTGTAAAAAATGCCCCCCTCTTGAGTTCTTCATGGATTCCTCTGGAAAAGACCTGCATAAGGATGGGTCATCAGTATGAGCGCTTCGCTCCGTTCTGCATGACGGCGTCCGAACGATAGAAAAAGAAACGGAAATCATGTTTAGTAAGCTGAAAGAAGTGGAAGCACGCTATCTGGAACTGGAAAAACTTCTGAGTGACCCTTCCGTCGTCACGCGGCAGAGTCTCTACCAGAAGTATGCCAAGGAACACGCGGATCTCCGCGAGCTGGTGGACACCTTCCGGAAGTACGAGAAAATCGGCGCCGCCATCGAGGAAGGGCAGCAGCTGCTGCGCGGAGACGACGAGGAGCTGAAGGAAATCGCCAAGGAGGAGTTGCCGGAACTCCGCCGGCAGGCATCCGCCCTGGAAGAAAAGCTGAAGACCCTTCTCCTTCCCCGGGATCCGAACGATGACCGGAACGTGTTCCTGGAAATCCGCGCCGGAACGGGGGGAGATGAGGCCGGCCTGTTTGTAGGGGATCTTTTCCGGATGTATGCCCGCTATGCCGAATCCCGCGGGTGGAAAGTGGAAGTGATCAGCAGCACGCCTTCGGGCGGTGTTGGAGGATTCAAGGAAATCATCGCGATGATTGCCGGCCAGGGGGCCTACAGCCAGTTGAAATACGAAAGCGGGGTTCACCGGGTGCAGCGCGTGCCGGTTACCGAGGCCCAGGGACGGATTCACACCTCGGCGGTAACGGTGGCCATCATGCCGGAGGCGGATGAAGTGGAGGTCAACATCGATCCCAACGATCTGCGCATCGATGTCTTTCACTCCAGCGGCCATGGAGGGCAGAGCGTCAATACCACGGATTCGGCCGTGCGGATCACCCATCTTCCGACCGGCCTGGTGGTGAGCTGCCAGGACGAGAAGTCCCAGCTCAAGAACAAGGCCAAGGGAATGAAGGTTCTGCGGGCCCGCCTCCTGGACATCATGGTCAAGAAGCAGAACGACGAGATCTCCGAGGCCAGGAAGAGCCAGGTGGGGAGCGGCGACCGGAGCGAACGGATCCGGACGTACAACTTCCCCCAGGGCCGGATAACGGATCACCGGGTGGGATTGACGCTCTACAGCCTGGAAACGGTCCTTGGCGGGGACCTTCAGGAGTTTGTCGATGCCCTGACGGCGCACTTCCAGGCGGAGGCCATGAAGCAGTCGACGAACTAAGCGGTTAAAAGAGCCCTGCCCCGGATGGTTAAGATGACGATTGAACGGTTTCTTGAAAACACAGCCCGGGCCCTGGCGTCTTCGGGGCTGCCGACGCCGCGGCTCGATGCGGAAGTTCTTCTGGCTTCTTACCTGGATAAAGAGCGGACGTGGCTTCACATCCATTCCGACCGGGAAATGACCTCCGTCCAGGAGGAGGCGCTTAGCGCCTGGCTGGAGAGGCGGCGGCGGGGCGAGCCTGTGGCCTATATTGTCGGGCGGAAGGAGTTCTGGTCCCTCGACTTCGCCGTGGATCCCAGGGTTCTGATCCCGCGGCCGGATACGGAGGTCCTGGTGGAGGAAGCCCTGAAGGTGCTCGCCGACTGCAAGTCGGCTCAGCCGGAAATTCTCGACCTGGGAACGGGGAGCGGGGCGATTGCCGTCGCCCTTGCCTCGGAGCGTCCCGATGTCCGGATCACGGCGACGGATCTATCCCCCGAAGCGCTCGCGGTGGCGGCCGGCAATGCCCAAAGGCACGGGATGGCTTCCCGGATCTCCTTTCTGGAGGGGGATCTCTTTCGTCCGGTCACGGGGAAATTTGACCTGATGGTGTCCAATCCGCCTTACATTGCCGCCGGGGAGTATGACCTCCTTCCCGGGGGTGTCCGGGACTTCGAGCCCCGGGCCGCTCTTCTTGCCGGGGAGGAAGGATTGGATTTTTACTCGGCCATCATTCCGCAGGCGGCCGATTATCTGAAACCGGAAGGATGGCTCCTGCTGGAAATCGGCGCCGGCCAGCAGGCAGGCCTTGAACGCCTTTTCCGGAGCTCAGGCGCCTATGGGGAGCCGGCGTTCCGGAGGGATTATGCCGGCCGCTGGCGGGTGGCGAAAGCAAGGAAAGAGGGGATAATCAGTGGATAAGATCGTCATCGAAGGGGGAAAGCCACTCTCGGGAGAGGTCCGGATCAGCGGCGCCAAGAATGCGGCCCTGCCCATCATGGCTTCGGCGCTCCTGACGGAAGGCTGGAACACCTTTTCCAACGTCCCGGATCTGATGGACATCCGGACCACGAGGAAGCTTCTCCAGAGTCTCGGGGTGGTCATCGAAGGAACGTCGGGGACCGTCCGCCTCAACGCCGACAAAATTTCCAATGTCGAAGCGTCCTATGACCTGGTAAAAACGATGCGGGCGTCCATTCTGGTCCTGGGACCCCTGGTCGCCCGACTTGGAATTGCGCGCGTTTCCCTTCCCGGCGGCTGCGCCATCGGCGCCCGCCCCGTCAACCTTCACATCAAGGCTCTTCAGGAGATGGGGGCCGAGGTCTCCCTGGAAGACGGCTACGTGGAAGCCAGGGCGAAGAGGCTCAAAGGCGCCACCCTGTACTTTGACATGCAGACCGTGACGGGAACGGAAAACATCATGATGGCCGCAGCGCTGGCCGAGGGGGTGACCCTGCTGAAGAATGCGGCCCGGGAGCCCGAGATCGTCAACCTCGCCGAAGTGCTCAACGGGATGGGTGCCAGGGTGACGGGGGCCGGAACGGACGAAATCCGCGTTGAAGGGGTGGAACGCCTCCATCCGGTGGAAGCCGCGATTATCCCGGACCGGATCGAGGCGGGGACCTATATGATCGCCGCGGGCATCACCGGCGGGGATATCCGGGTGGTGGGCTGCGAGCCGTCGCACCTCGGTGCGCTCATCGAGAAGCTCCAGGACGCCGGCATGATCATCGAACCGGTCGCCGGAGGGCTGAGGGCGGCAGGAAGGGGGAGGCTCCGGAGCGTGGACATCAAAACCCTTCCCCATCCAGGTTTCCCGACGGATCTGCAGGCGCAGATGATGTCCCTGATGGCCGTGGCCGAAGGGCTGAGCGTGATCACGGAAACGGTCTTCGAAAACCGGTTCATGCATGTGGGAGAACTGATGCGCATGGGCGCCGACATCCAGATTCAGGGGAACAGCGCCATTGTCAAAGGCGTGAGCGCTCTCCGAGGCGCCCCGGTCATGGCCACCGATCTCCGGGCGTCGGCCTCCCTGGTTCTGGCGGGACTGGCGGCCCGGGGGGCAACGGAATTGTCGCGGGTTTATCATCTGGACCGGGGCTATCAGGACCTGGAAAAGAAATTTTCGGCCCTGGGCGCCGACATTCGCAGAGTATCAGGGGCATCATGAAGATAACGCGAACGACGGATTCGGACTTTGAAGCGCTCTATGCCCGGATTACCGGGCGGGGGCGGGTATTTGACGAAGACCTCTGGGCCGTGGTCAAAACGATTGTCGAGGAGGTGGCCCGGAAGGGCGATGAGGCCCTCTTCGACCATACCCGGCGGCTGGACGGCTATGCCCTGACGGCGGAAACGGTGGCCGTCTCCGAGGCGGAGCTGGAAGAGGCCGCCGCCCGGGTGGACGCCTCGGATCTGGCCATCATGGAACTGGCGGCGTCGCGGATCGAAACGTTTCATCGTCAACAGCTTGCCGAAGACTGGTTTCTTTCCAATGAACCCGGCGTCACCCTCGGGCAGCGGATCGTTCCCCTGGAGCGGGTGGGCGTTTACGCCCCCGGAGGTCTGGCCTCCTATCCCTCAACGGTCTTGATGGCGGCCATCCCGGCGAAGATTGCCGGCGTTCGGGAGATCATCCTGGTCAACCCCTCCAAGGGGGGGCAGATCCACCCCCTCATTGCCGCGGCGGCGAAATTGTGCGGCATCGATCGGATCTACAAAATCGGGGGCGCCCAAGCCGTTGCCGCCCTGGCCTACGGCACGGAAACAATTCCCCGGGTGGATAAGATTGTCGGGCCGGGAAATGCCTACGTGGCAGCTGCCAAGAAAATGGTTTTCGGTCAGGTGGCCATCGACATGATTGCCGGTCCCAGTGAGATCCTGGTCATTGCGGACAGGTCGGCGGAGGCTTCCTCTGTGGCGGCCGACCTCCTCTCCCAGGCGGAGCACGATGAAATGGCCAGTGCCGTCCTGGTGACGCCCGACGAGTCTCTTGCCCGGGCCGTGTCGGCCGAAGTGGAGCGGCAGGTGGAGCAGCTTCCCCGGCGGAAGATTGCCGAACGGTCTCTTGAAGCCTTTGGCGCCATCCTGGTCACGGAGAACCTCGGGGAAGCCGCAGCCGTGGCCAATCGCTTTGCTCCGGAGCATCTCGAACTGATGGTGGAAGACCCCTGGACCCTTCTGAAAAGCATTCGAAATGCCGGTGCGGTTTTCCTCGGTCATTACACCCCCGAGGCGGTCGGCGACTATATCGCCGGCCCCAACCATGTTCTTCCCACGGGAGGAACGGCGCGCTTTTCCTCGGCCCTGGGGGTTTATGATTTCGTGAAGCGGATCAGCGTTCTTTTCTTCAGCCGGGAAGCCCTGGAGAACTACGGGCCGAAGGCCGACCGTTTTGCCCGGCTGGAGGGTCTGGATGCCCATGGAAATTCCATTTCCCGCAGATTATGTGGAAAAAAACCTTGACAAAACCCTCCTCTTGAATAAGATAAGCAGGCTTTTTTCGAGGTTTTACAGGCGGGCGTAATTCAGCGGTAGAATGTCAGCTTCCCAAGCTGGACGTCGTGGGTTCGAGTCCCATCGCCCGCTCCATCTTTACCTCCGGATTTTGTTTGAGAAACCGGATTTATCTGTTGCAGGGCCGTTGCTTTTGCGGTGAAGGCCCTGTGCGTCGCTGGAATCTTGGGAAGTGGGCTGTTGCCCACTTTTTTGTTTTCTAAGCTCGGCAATGTCGGCTATGCCCTGCGGTGGGGAAAGAGGCGGGCCTCTCGCAGCGGATTTTTCATCCTGATTCTTTCGAAAAGGGATTGCCGCGGACATAGCCGTCTCCTGAGTCTATGGGCAACGAATTCACAGCAAAACTTCGTGAAGACATCTGGCGTCTGGCAGAACCGGTGATTGAATCGGAGGGCCTCGAACTGGTCCAGGTCGAGTGTCTCCGGATGAAGACCCGCTGGCTGATCCGGATTTACATGGATCGGGAAAGGGGCGTCACCTTGGATGACTGTTCGGAAATCAGCAATCAGTTGGGGGATATCCTCGATGTTCATGATCTGCCTCCCGGGCCGTATACCCTGGAAGTGTCTTCGCCGGGCCTGGATCGTCCCCTGGTCCGCGACAAGGATTTCCTCCGGTATCAGGGATGCGAGGTGAACGTCCGGCTGGAACAGAAGGTGGAGGGAATCCGCAATTTCAAGGGAAGGCTTCTCCAATATCTGGAGGAGGACGGGCGGAAAATCCTGGTGATCGAGATGGCATCCAAACTCTATCGGATTCCGAAGGATTTGATTGTCAAGACGAATCTGGTCTACAGGTTCTGAGAAAGGGGATCCCTGCCCCCAAGCCGGGCGGTGGAGATGGATCTCGGCCGACCCATCGGATTGAAAAAGAGGATCGGGATTTCAGCCCGCGACCGAAATTTGTTCCTCCTTTGGATATGAATTTGATCGTAGGTTTTCTGCGGCCGGAAAAGATGGCCATCATATAGCGTTCCGAAAATAGAGGTGGAGGAAAAATCAATGGTTCCAGAACTTAAACGTCTGATCGAGCAGATGGGTAAGGATAGAGGACTGGATAAAGGCGTCATTATTGATGCCCTGGAAACGGCGATGCTGACGGCGGCGCGCAAGAAACTGGGGGCTCATGTGGATATCGAAGCGCATTATAACGATGAGCTGGGGGAAATCGAAGTTTTCCAGTTCAAAACGGTGATGGAGAAGGTCGTTGATCCCGATATGCAGATTTCCATTGACGAGGCCCACCGGGACCTGGATGAAGAGGCCGAGCCGGGAGACAGCCTGGGGATGAAGATCGATGCCAGCACCTTTGGCCGGATCGCCGTGCAGACCGCCAAGCAGATCATCGTCCAGAGAGTGAAAGATGCCGAGCGCGACAATGTTTATGATGAGTACAAAGATCGCAAGGGCGAACTGGTCAACGGCTTCGTCCAGCGCTTTGAGGCGGGGAGCATCATCGTCAATCTGGGAAGGGCGGAAGGCGTCATCCCCGTGGCAGAGCAGATTCACCGGGAGGTTTACAAACGGGGAGACCGCATCCGCAGTTATATCTGCGAGGTGAAGAAGGTTTCCAAAGGGCCCCAGATCATTCTGTCCCGGACGCATCCCAATTTTCTGAAATCCCTCTTTGAAGTGGAAGTTCCGGAGATTGCTGAAGGATTGATCGAAGTCCTCGGTGTTGCCCGGGAGCCGGGCAAACGGGCGAAGATTGCCGTCAGGACGAGGGACAAGGACATCGACCCCGTCGGCGCCTGTGTCGGCATGCGCGGGGCGCGCGTCCAGAGCGTCGTCCAGGAATTGCGGGGTGAGAAAATCGACATTATTCCCTATTCCGATGATACGGCCCAGTATGTGATCAGCGCCTTGTCCCCGGCCAAAGCGAACCGCGTTTTCGTGGACGAGGACAATCACGCCATGGAAGTCATCGTGCCGGATGATCAGTTGTCGCTGGCGATCGGGAAGAATGGACAGAATGTCCGCCTGGCGGTTAAACTGACCGGATGGAAAATCGACGTGAAGAGCGAATCGGCGAAAGCCGGAATTGACCAGGAAGATTACCGGAACCTGCTGCAGATCTCCGGGATGGAGGAGGCTACCGCGGAACGGCTCTTCAACCAGGGTCTCAAGAGCGTGGCCATGATCGCCTCGGCAGATCCGGAGGCGCTGTCGTCCATCCCGGGAGTTGGAGAACAGACCGCGTCTCTCTGGATCGAGGAAGCCGGCAGGATTCTCGATGAGGAGGCCGCAGCCTCCCAGAGAACATAAGGAATTCGGGCGCAGATCAGAAAGTCGGCGGAGTCAAATTAGAAGCGTTGGGGGTTTCAAGCATGTCAAAGAAAAGGGTTTACGAGTTGGCACGGGAGCTGGGTATCGACAATAAGGAGCTTATCTCTCGCCTGGAAAAACTCGGTATCGCCGTGAAGTCCCACTCGGGAACGCTGGAAGACCATGAGGTGGAGCGGGTCACGAAAGAATTTCACGCCCGGGGCGCCAAGGAAATGGTCGAAGAGCGAATCAAGACCTCGGTCATTCGCCGGAGAGCGGTCCGTGTTCCGGAGGAGGAAGCCGTTCCGGAAGAGGTCCCCGTGGAGATGGCGGAAGCCCCCCAGGAAAAGCCGTCGGAGAAGATCGTTCCTCCCGCGGGAGTGGCGCCTGTCGAAAGAGTCACAGAGCGGCCTGTTATGGAAGCAAAGAAAGTTCCTTCGGAAGTTGAAAAACCTCTCCCGACTCAAAAGATCCCTTCCGAGCCGCCTGCCGCTCCGCCAAGCGCTGAAATTTCCAGGGTACAGAAAATCCAACCAGCCGAGCAGGCGAAGGAAGAACCCGTAAAAGTGCAGCCGGTGGTGGAACCTCCGAAACCCTCCGTTGCGACCAAGGCCGCGCCGGGGGAAAAGCAGCCTCTGCCCCGAGGGGAAGCCCCTGGGAGAGCGGAAGGCAGACCCCTTCCGCCCAGGCGGGAAGGGCGGCCGCCGTTGCCTCAGCGTCCCGCCGCAGCCGGAGCCGCGGCAAGGCCGACCCCTCAGCGGGAGGCGTTCCGAAAGCCGGGCGCCCCAACCGTTCCCGGCCATGCGGCCCCGTCCGAAAAAGCGGCCCCTAAATTCGATCCGAAGAAGAAGGTCAAGGGTCCGGAAGAAACAAAGGTCGGCGAACAGTCGCCCATCAAGAAAAAGGCCCCGTTCAAAAAACCACCCGAAAAGAAGGACTTCCGCAGCGCTATCGAGGAAGAAACGGTCGAACGGCCCGTAAAGCCGGGGCGCTGGAGAGAAGTGAAGAAGGCGGCGCCCGTCAAGATGAAAAAGACGGAGATCACCGTTCCCAAAGCGATCAAAAGAAGGATCCGGATCGGAGAAACGATTACCGTGGGCGACCTGGCCAAGAAAATGGGGGTCAAGGCCGGCGAGGTCATCAACAAACTGATCCGAATGGGATTGATGGCGACCATCAATCAAGCGATAGATTTCGATGCCGCGACGCTCATTGCCACGGAATTCGATTATCAGGTGGAACAGGCGGGCGTGGAGTATGACGAATCCATGTTCCGGGTCGAATCGGCCGCCGAAAATCAGAAACCCCGGGCGCCGGTGGTGACGATCATGGGGCACGTCGACCATGGCAAAACCTCCCTGTTGGACGCGATCCGGAAAACCCGGGTCACGGAGGGAGAAGCGGGAGGAATCACCCAGGCCATCGGTGCGTACCGCGTCAATCTCAAGGGGCGGGAAATCGTCTTTCTCGATACGCCGGGGCATGAAGCTTTCACCGCCATGCGGGCCCGCGGCGCCCAGGTGACGGATATCGTCGTCCTGGTGGTGGCTGCCGACGACGGGGTCATGGACCAGACCGTGGAGGCCATCAATCACTCCCGCGTTGCCGGAGTTCCCATCATTGTGGCCGTCAATAAAATCGACAAACCGGAGGCCGATCCCGGAAGAATCAAGCAGGCCCTTACGGAATACAACCTGATTCCCGAAGAATGGGGCGGTGAAACCATCTTCAGCGAGGTGTCGGCAAAGCAGAAAATCGGCATCGAAGAGCTTCTGGAGCTGATTCTGCTGCAGGCGGATGTCCTGGAACTGAAGGCGGATCCCGATCGTCCCGCCCGCGGCGTGGTGATCGAAGCCCGGCTGGATCGCGGACGCGGCCCGGTGGCCACGGTGTTGATCCAGGAAGGAACCCTTCATGAGGGCGATGCGTTTGTCAGTAAAACGGAATACGGGCGGGTCCGGGCCATGAATGACGACCAGGGACGGCGGATCAAGGAAGCCGGGCCGGCCACTCCCATCGAGGTGATCGGTTTTTCCCGGGTGCCTCAGGCCAGCGCGGAATTCTACGCCGTCGAGGACGAAAAGAAGGCCCGCAGCATCGGGGAATACTGGATCCGCAAGGAAAGGGAGAAAGAGCTTTCCGCCACCTCCAAGATCACCCTGGAGCAGTTGTTTGAAAAGATGAAGGAAGGGGTGAAAGAGCTGAACGTGATCCTCCGGGCGGATGTCCAGGGGTCGCTCGAAGCGCTGGTGGACGCCCTGACCAAGTTGAGCACCGACGATATCAGGTTGAAGGTGATCCACGGGTCCACGGGGGCGATAACGGAAACGGATGTCATGCTGGCCTCGGCTTCCAACGCGATCATCATCGGGTTCAACGTGCGGCCCGACGCGCGGGTGACGGAACTGGTGGAATCCGAGGGCGTGGACATCAAACTCTACGATATCATTTATAATGTGATCGCCGATGTGCGTGCGGCCATGGAAGGATTGCTGGAACCGGAATACCGGGAAGTGGTCCTGGGCCGCGCCGAAGTCCGCGATCTGTTCCGCGTCCCCAAAGTGGGCACGGTGGCGGGAAGCTTTGTGCTCGACGGGAAAGTGACCCGGAAGGCCAACGTGAAACTGGTCCGCGACGGCGTGGTCGTCTTCAACGGCAAAATCGGCTCCCTGAAGCGGTTCAAGGAGGACGTCAAGGAAGTGCTGTCCGGATTCGAATGCGGGATCGGCATTGACGGCTTCAATGATCTCCGGGTGGGCGATCAGATCGAGGCCTACGTGAACGAACAAGTGGAGCGGAAGCTTTAAGATTCCCTAAGGAGGTAAATCCTCCGGGGAGGGGCGCCTCTCGTTTGCAAATCGGGGGCGCGCACGGGGCAGGATGGGGATGGTCGTCGGATCGGGGCTGGTTGAACTCTGGATTGCGGAAAGCCGATCGCTGAAGGAAAAAAGGGGCGTTTTGAAGCGGATTCTTCAACGGACCCGGAACTCCTTCAATGTGTCCATCGCTGAGGTCGGTGAAAATGACTCCTGGAAGCGGGCGAAAGTCGGCTTCGCCATCGTGGGGAACGATGCCCGCTTTGTGAACGGGAAGGTCGACCACCTCCTTTCCTTTCTCGAGAATCTCCAACTGGCCGAGGTCATGAACAGCAGGATTGAAATCGTTTCTCTCTCGGATGCGATGCCGCATTTTGAAGACCGGGAAGGCAAATACGACCAGGATTAGCGCAGCTCCACCTGTCGCCGCCGGTTATCGGGAGAGGGTGATCGGGCGGATACGGGAAGAAAAGGTCATCGGAGAAAGACGATGTCACAGTTTAAAAGGGCGGATCGGGTGGCCGATCTGGTGAAAGTCGAACTGGCGGATATCCTGCTGCGGCGGATCCGGGATCCCCGGGTCAGCAGGCTGACGGTAACGGGGGTCAAGATGAGCGATGACCTGCGGACCGCCAAGATCTATTTTGTGGAATTGGGCGAGGATTCCTGCCATCCGGAAACCCTGGAAGGGTTGCGGAAAGCCGGCGGCTTCATCAAAAAGGAGCTGGGGCAGCGCCTCAAGCTGCGCTTTGTGCCCGATCTCATTTTCAAGCCGGATTACTCCTTTGCCTATGGAAGCCGGATTGATCAGCTCATCAATAAGATTCATCAGGAAGAAGAAGAGGATGCTGGAGCGAATACTTGAGGTCATAGACCGTCACCAGTCCTTTCTCATTGCTGCCCACGAACGGCTGGACGGCGACGCCCTGGGGACGGAACTGGCTCTCTATGCCCTGCTCCGTCAGCGGGGGAAAGCGGCGGATATTTACAATCAGGATATAACCCCGGAGAACTACCGGTTTCTGCCGGGCAGTGACCTGATCCTGAATGATCTTCCGCCCGTTGATCGCTATGACGCGGCCTTTATCGTGGATTGCAGCGATCTGAGCCGGGTGGGGAGGGGCTTCGAACAGATTGCAGGAATTCCGACGCTGGTCAACATTGATCATCACATCTCCAATACCCGATTCTGCGAAATATCCTACGTCGATCCCCAGGCGAGTTCCGCGGGGGAACTGCTTTACCGGGTGGTCACCCGGATGGGGGAGGCGGTTACGCGCGAGATCGCGACGAATCTTTATGCAGCCCTCCTGACCGACACCGGCGGATTTCACTATGGCAGCACCGGCAAGGAAACCCTATGCGCCGCCGGGAACCTGGTCGGCTGGGGGGCGAATCCCCAGGAAATATCGGAGAATATCTACGAGAATAACCCACTGGCCAAAATCCGGCTGCTGGCCCGGGCGCTGGAAACGCTGGCCTTCGATCTCGATGGGCGGGTCGGGTCCATGGTGGTCTGGCAGCGTGACCTGGAGGCCGTGGGCGCCCTTCCGGAATACACCGAAGGGTTTGTCGATCTTCCCCGTTCGATAACGGGGGTGGAGGTTTCCATCTTCTTCAGTGAACAGAAGGATGGACGGTTCAAGGTCAGCCTCCGCTCCAAAGGCAAGATCGATGTGGAGCGGGTGGCCCGCGCCTTCGATGGCGGAGGGCACCGCAATGCGTCCGCCTGCCGCATTACGGGGGACTTTGAATCCGCCCGGCAGAGGCTCCTGGCTGTGATACGGGACGGTCTCTGAGTTCATGGACGGCATTCTCATCCTCGACAAGCCGCCGGGAAGGACCTCTCAGCAGGCCGTGCAGGAGGTCAAGCGGATTCTGGGCGTGCGGAAAGTCGGGCATGCCGGGACACTGGACCCGCTGGCGACAGGAGTGCTTCCCCTCTGCCTCAACGAAGCGACCAAACTGGTCCAGTTCCTCTCGCAGGATGATAAGGAATATCGGGCCACAATGCTGCTCGGGGTGACAACGGATACAATGGATATCGAAGGGCAGGTGACCGGACGCCGGGAGCTGAAAGTCGATGAGGCCCGGATCCGCGAGGCCCTGCAATTTTTCACCGGACCGATTTCCCAGGCGCCCCCCCGCTATTCCGCCATCAAGTTCAAGGGGAAACCGCTATACGCTTGGACAAGAAAAGGGGTTGACATTTCCCTGCCCCCGAGGACGGTGCAGGTTTATGCTTCGACGCTCGAAGGGATCGCCTATCCCTATGTCACCTTCAGGGTTGCCTGTTCGAAGGGAACCTACATCCGCACCCTCTGTGCCGACCTGGGGGAGCGTCTCGGGTGCGGAGGGTGTCTCGCGGCATTGCGCAGGCTGAAATGCGGGGCCTTTACCCTGGATGAGGCGGTGGCGCTTGAGAACATCCCGGTGAATGAGCGCAGGGAAGCGCTGACGGCGAAGCTGATCTCCCTGAGCGACGGCTTGCCCCACATGGCGGCCATCGATATCGGCGGAGAGCTGGCCGGCAGGATTCGGGAAGGCTTTCAGCCGGATGGTCGCAGTCTACCCGATGATCATATTCCTTCCCTTGCGGAGGGAGATATGGTAAAGTTCCTGACCGCAGGCGGCGGACTGGTTGCCGTCGCCAGAATCCTGAGGCCGTCGGATCCCTTGGCGCGGGAAGAGCAGGGGCGGCCGACCGTCAAAATCCTGAGGGTTTTCCACGATTCGGCTGGAGAAAGAGGCAAACCAAGTGGTTACGAGTCGATTTGATAGAACAAAATGTTTAGGAGGATAAAAAGCCGTGTTAAGTTCTGATCAGAGAGTAGATATCATTGGAAATTATCAGCTGCATGAGAAGGATACGGGATCGCCGGAAGTCCAAATCGCGCTGCTGAGTGCAAGGATTGAGTACCTGACGGATCATTTCAAAGTCCACAAAAAGGATCATCATTCCCGCCGGGGTCTGTTGAAACTGGTCGGTCAGCGAAGGCGGTTGCTGGATTATCTGAAAAATAAGAATATTGATCGCTATCGGCAGGTCATTCAGCGTCTTGGTTTAAGAAAATAACTTTGACTTTCGGGACGGGCATCAGCGTGGAGTAAGCGGTAAAGCCTGAGGTATAAGGCAGCGGGCCTTTGCCGTTAATTCTTTTTTGGCTTTACACCTCCGGCTTTACTCCTTACTCCCTCACCGTCAATGCCCTGACCGAAGCAATTCCCCGAATGCGGGAAGAGGAATCCCGGCGGGCTCCCTCTATGACGTACTTCACCCCTTTCGCTGAAAGGAGGGAAGCACAAAGGGGCTGCTCTCGAGTTTTTCTCCATGCCTGATCAGATCGGGACCAGAGAGAGGTAGATAAAATATGAGTACAGAATTCAATGTGGAATTCGCCGGAAGAAACATTTCCATAAAGGCGGGTTATGTTGCAGGTCAGACAGACGGCGCGGTCATGGTCAGGTATGGGGATACGGTGGTGATGGTGACCGCCGTTTCTCTGCTCACCATCAGGGAAGGGGTTGATTTCCTGCCCCTGACGGTGGATTATCAGGAAATGACCTATGCCGCCGGCAAAATTCCCGGCGGGTTTTTCAGGCGGGAGGGAAGGCCCAATGAACGGGAGATTTTGACCTCCCGGGTGATCGACCGTTCCATCCGCCCGCTGTTTCCCAAGGGCTACTGCCATGAAACCCAGCTCGTAGCCACCGTCCTTTCCGTTGACAAGGAAAACGACTCCGATGTGGCGGCGCTCCTGGGAGCATCGGCGGCCCTGGGAATATCCGATATCCCCTTCAAGGGGCCTATCGCCGGTGTCCGGGTCGGGCGGCTCGATGGCCGGCTGATCTGCAATCCTTCGCTGGAGGAACAGGAAGAAGGAGACCTTAATCTTTTTCTCGTCGGAAGGAAGGTGGTTCCGGGGGCGGACGGCAGGCCCTTTGATGTCAACCTGGTCATGCTGGAGGGAAGCGCCCGGGAAGTCGAGGAAGAGAACGTTATCGCCGCAATCGAATTCGGCCTGGACTGCATGCGTCCAGCCATCGAATTGCAGGACGAGATGCGCGCGGCCATCGGCAAGGCTAAGCGCTCTTTCCAGGCCGTCGAGATTGAGGATGCCCTCCGGGCGGCGGTTGCTGAAAAAGCGGCCGCAAAGATGGATGAAGCTTACCGGATGCCGAGAAAGCTCGAGCGGCATGCGGCCCTTGATGAAATTCGGAAGTCTGTCATCAAGGACATCGCGGCGGATGACGGGGGATTGCGCGGCCGGGTGGGCGCCGCCCTGGAAGCTCTGGAGAAGCGCATTGTCCGGGATATGATTCTGAAGGAGCAGAAGCGGATCGACGGCCGCTCCTACAGCGACATCCGGACCATCAGTGCGGAAGTGGGGATTCTCCCCCGGGTGCACGGATCCGCCCTTTTCAATCGCGGGGAAACCCAGTCCCTGGGGGCTCTTGCCTTGGGGACTTCATCGGATGAACAGCGGCTGGATTATGTGGCGGGTGAGGAGAACCGTTCCTTCATTCTGCACTACAATTTTCCTCCTTATTGTGTCGGGGAAGCCAAGCCATTGCGCAGCCCCGGCCGGCGCGAGATAGGGCACGGCAATCTGGCAAGAAAAGCCATCATGCCGGTCCTCCCCTCATCAGAAGAATTTCCCTATACCATCCGCATTGTTTCCGAGATTCTTTCCTCAAACGGATCGTCCTCCATGGCCACGGTCTGCAGCGGCATCCTCTGTCTCATGGATGGCGGCGTTCCGGTGAAGGATGCCGTGGCGGGGATTGCCATGGGCCTGCTGAAAGAGGGTGAACAGGTGGTGATTCTCTCGGATATTCTCGGCGATGAAGATCATTCCGGGGACATGGATTTCAAGGTCTGTGGAACCCGGAAGGGCATTACCGCCATGCAGATGGATATCAAGATCGACGGAATCAATCGGGATATCCTCACCCGGGCCCTTGCCCAGGCCAGGGAGGGACGCCTGTTCATCATCGAAAAGATTCTGGCCACAATCGCCGAACCGCGCAAAGAACTGTCCGTGTATGCTCCCCGGATCACCACGGTGAAGGTCAAGCCGGATAAGGTGCGGGCCGTGATCGGCACCGGCGGCAAGAATATCCGCCAGATTGTCAGCGAGACGGGGGTGACCATTGATGTGGAAGATGACGGTACGGTGACGATCGCCTCCAGTGACCTGGAAGCATCCGCCCGGGCGATTGCGATGGTCCGCTGGCTGACGGAAGAAGCGGAGATAGGCAAGATCTACCGGGGCACCGTCAAGAAAGTGGTCGATTTCGGCGCCTTTGTGGAAATCCTGCCGGGAACAGAAGGGCTGCTCCATATTTCTCAGCTTGCCAAGGAACGGGTCAACAAGGTGACGGATATCGTCAATGAAGGCGATGAAGTGCTCGTGAAGGTCCTGGAAGTGGACAAGCAGGGTAAAATCCGTTTAAGCCGTAAAGAGGCCCTGGGTACCGAAATTTAATGAGCGGTGTCGGGGTTTCCGTCAAGACTCTGCCACACTTTGCGGGGTTGGCTCTGCCGGAGTATATGACGGCGCACGCCGCCGGGATGGATATTTATGCGGCGGTGACGGATGAGGTGGTGATCCGTCCGGGTGAGAGGGTCCTGGTCCCTTCAGGCATTGCCATCGCACTGCCTGAAGGATACGAAGCCCAGATCCGCCCCCGCAGCGGCCTGGCGTTAAAGCATGGCGTGACTCTGCTCAACTCGCCCGGCACCATTGACGCCGACTACCGAGGTGAAATCGGAGTGCTTCTGATCAACCATGGGGACGCACCCTTTGTGATTTCCCGGGGAAGTCGGATTGCGCAAATGGTCATTTCCCCCGTCTTCCGGGTCGTTTGGTCCGAAGTTGCCAACCTTGAACCCACGGCCCGCGGACACGGAGGATTTGGCCACACCGATGAATCCTGAGGTTTGAAGGCATGAAGAGAAAAAAGGTTCACAAGACTTACCAGGAGATCAATGAACGGATAAAGCAGGGAAAAGCCGTCGTCGTGACCGCGGAAGAGATGATCGACATTGTGGAGCGGCATGGTGACGTGGAAGCAGCCCGCAGAATCGACGTCGTCACGACGGGAACCTTCAGCCCCATGTGTTCCTCCGGGGCCTTTCTCAACTTCGGTCACACTTCGCCAAAAATGCGCGCTTCCCGGACATGGCTCAACGATGTTCAGGCCTATGGGGGCATTGCAGCGGTGGATTGCTATCTCGGCGCCACGGAAGTGGTGGAAGGCGACCCGCTCAACAGTGTCTATCCCGGGGAATTCAATTACGGAGGGGGCCATGTCATTCAGGATCTGGTTTCGGGGAATCTAATCCGGCTCCGGGCCGAGGGTTACGGCACGGATTGCTATCCCCTCCGGAAGTTTGAAAAAAACCTCACCCTCCATGATCTCCGCGATTCCATCCTGTTCAATCCGCGGAATGCCTATCAGAATTACAACTGCGCCGTCAACATGTCCGACAAGACCATCTACACCTATATGGGGATGCTCCGTCCCCGGATGGCCAATGCGAATTATGCCACCTCAGGACAGCTCAGCCCTCTCTTGAATGACCCCTATTACCGCACCATCGGCATCGGGACGCGAATCTTTCTCGGCGGCGCCCAGGGCTATGTCGCCTGGCCGGGCACCCAGCACAATCCCGATGTCCTTCGGGGAAAGAACGGCGTCCCCCGGGAAGGCGCCGGAACGATTGCCACCATCGGCAATCTGAAGGAAATGAGCCCCGAATGGCTTGCCGGCGCCAGTTTTCTGGGTTACGGGGTTTCCCTCTACGTGGGGATCGGCATTCCCATCCCGATTCTCGACGAGGAAATGGCCCGCTATACGGCGGTGAAGGATGAGGATCTCTATGCCCAGATTTATGACTATGGCATGGATTACCCGAAAGGTGCGGCCAAAAGTCTGGGAGAGGTCAGCTATAAAGAACTCCGTAGCGGAAGCATCGAATTCAAGGGAAAGAAGATTTCAACCGCCCCCCTGTCCAGTTATTACAAGGCCCGACAGATCTGCGAACTTCTCAAGGAGTGGATTGAACGCGGTGATTTCCTCCTGGGAGAGCCGCAACAGCTTCTGCCCGCCGGCAATCGTGACTGAAATTTCCCCCAATTGGCATAAATCGTGAAAAGGTGGTGGGGTGTCGGGGATCGAAAGAGGATCTCGACGACACCCCTCCTTGCCGGGTTCCTGTTTTCTTTCCAATCCCGGAAGAGGAGAATGGTGAAATGAAGATTGGTCGTTATCTTGCATTGTTTGTCTTCGTGATGGGGTTGCTGATTACCTTCGGCAACCGGGGGTTGATGGACAGCTATATGATGGAGAAGCGGCTCACTTCGCTGCAACGGGAAAACCAGGAAATCATCCGTGAGAATCAATCCTTGAAAAAGACAGTTGCGTTGTTGAAGGATGATCTCCCCTATATTGAGACCGTTGCGAGAAACGAGTTAGGCATGGTCCGGGATGGCGACTTGGTCTATCAGTTTCCGAAGTAAAAAAGGAATTGCTGCTTTCTTTCCGGGTAGATTATGCTGGATTTTAAAAGTTTATTGTCAGGCAGCAAACATCTTGTAGGGCTTGATATCGGTTCCAGTTCGCTGAAGCTTGCGGAGGTGGTGAAGTCTCCCCAGGGCGGCTATATCCTGAACCGTTTTTCACAGCTTCCCCTGCCAAAGGGAATCATTGTTGACGGAATCATCAATGATTCGTCTCTGCTGGCTGCAAAGGTCAAGGAACTCTTCAAGGCGTCGGGCAATTCCCGGAAGGGGATCGTTACCTCGCTGTCGGGTCATTCCGTTATTATCAAAAAAGTCGATTTCCCCGATATGGAAGAAGAGGAGATGCGCGACATGATCCGTGATGACGCCGCGCAATACCTTCCCTTCGATAACATGGAGGAGGTCAACTTTGATTTCCAGATCCTCGGGGAAAATGAATACAATCCCAACTCGATGGAAGTGCTGCTTGTTGCCGCTCGGAAGGATATCATCGACAGCTACACGGACGCGCTCCAGTCCGCGGGATTGAATGTGGTCATCATGGATGTGGATTCTTTTGCGCTGGAAACCGTGTACGAGGAAAATTACGAGTTTGAAGAAAACGACATCGTGGCCCTCATCAACATCGGTGCAAGCATCACCAACATCAATGTCGTCAGAAACGATGCCTCCATCTTCACCCGTGATTTTACTCTGGGCGGAAATACCATCACAGAGTCTCTGGCCGACAGTCAGGGGGTTGCCTTTGATGAGGCGGAGAGGATTAAAATCGATGGTCCGGGGGGAAACGAGTTTGAGGGGAATGAATTCCGCGTGAAACTGATGGAGCACGCTGACCCGGTCTGTGCGGAAATCGAGCGGTCGATCGAGTTCTTCCGCTCAACCTTCGGCGGGGACTATATCAAAACGGTCCTGCTGTCGGGAGGCGGCGCCAAACTCCCGGGTATTGCCGAGGATCTCCAGCAGCGACTCGGTATTGATACGGAAGTTATCAATCCTTTTCGAAAAATCGCCATTAACGGCAAGAGCGTCGATGCTTCCCTGGTGGAGAAAATGGGACCGGCTCTGGCGGTGAGCATCGGGTTGGCTTTGCGCCGCTTGGGGGATAAATGATTCGAATCAACCTTCTTCCCTATCGTGAGAAACAAAAGCAAGCCGGCATTCAAAAGGAAGTATTTTTATTTTGCGGCTTGTTCCTGGCCTTGGTGCTTGTCCTGGCAGGCATTCATCTGTTTCTGACTTTCAGCATCAAGGGCTTGGAAAAAGAGATTCAGGCAAAAGAAGAAACCTTAACAAGGCTGAATAAGATCGTCGGTGAAGTGGAGACGTTCAAAAAGGACAAGAATGCCCTGGAAAAGAAACTTTCCGTGATCACCCGTCTCGAAGAAAACCGACTGGCTCCGGTTTGCCATCTGGACAAACTGAATTCCGCCATTCCAACCCGCGATGCCTGGCTTGACAGAATGGCGCAAAAAGAGGCGGAAATGCAACTGGAAGGTGTTGCCCGGTCCAATATGGTTCTCTCTCAGCTGATGAGAAATCTGGAAGATACGGGCTTTCTCTCGACGGTTGACCTGGTGTCCTCGAAACAGAAAGAGTATTCAGGAATGAAATTCTACCAGTTCGTCCTGTCCTGCAAGATCAAAAAACAAGGAACCTGATCCATGGCCATTACACTCGATGAAATCAAGAAACTTTCGCCGCGGATGAAAGCCGTCCTGGCAGGGATTGTTGTTCTGCTGATTGGTTATTTCTACTGGTTTTATTTCCTGTCCTCTTCGCTGGAAGCCCGTGGAAATCTGAAATCAAGATACGAAGAGCTGTCCCAGACGGTGGATCAGAAGCAGGCCATTGCCAACCAGAAGCAGAAGTACATAAAAGAAGTCGCTCTCCTGAAGCAGAAATTCACCTTGGCAATGGCCAAGCTGCCGGAAAAAAAGGATATGCCTTTTTTACTCTATGACATCACTTTGGCCGGGAAAAACGCGGGTGTTGATTCCGTTCTTTTTGAGCCTGTCGTGGCAAAGCCTGCCGACGCCAAGGACGGAGACAATAAAGCGGGTACGGGTAAAGGAAATGAACAGAAGACGGGAGAGGATAAAAAACCTGGGGGTAAAGCGACGGAGGCAGAGAAGTTCTACGAAGAAATTCCTGTAAAGATGACTGTGACCGGTCGTTTTCACAATACGGTTCTCTTCTTTGAACGGGTGGCCAAATTGCCGCGGATCGTCAACATTGCGGACATCGTCATGGAAGAGGCTAAAAATGCCGCGGGAAAGAGTCGCATCCTGAGCACGTCCTGTACGGTCAATACCTACATGTTTTTGGGGAATAAGAATGAACAAGGGAAACAGGCGATTGAAAAAAAGTCTTAGTGTTACCAGCGCGATCCTCGTCGGTTTGTTCTTGAGTCTGCATGCCGGAACAGGCCAGGGAGGCGCCATTCCATCTGCCTCAACCTCACATCCGGGCAGCGTGGTGAAAACGGCGCCGACAACCCTTCCGATGAACTATACCTACCGTCCCTTCGGGAAAGCGGACCCCTTTCAGCCTTTTGTGGAAAAGGAGATCAGCCGGAAAAAAGTATCGGCGATGAAAAAAGCCAAACCCCTGTCCATTTTTCCCCTGCAGAGAGCAGCCATTGGAGAGTTCAAGCTGATTGGAATTGCAGGAAATGAACAAGGGCGAACCGCGATGGTGGCGACCTCTGGAGGAAAATTTTTCCCCTTGTCCGTGGGAACGGTTATTGGTCTTAAGGGGGGCCAGGTTACGGAGATTCTTGATGATCGGGTGATCGTCGAAGAGACGGCTGCCGTGGGGAAAGGGCAATATAAGACGAGGCGCATTCCGTTGAAGCTTCAAAAAGTGGATTAATGAGAGGGTAAGATGAACAAAGTCGGGCAACGCTGCGGGATTGCTTTATTGATCGGTTCCTTATGGATTTCTCCGGGGATGTTCGCGGCCGGGAGTGCCGTGGCGGACACGCCCGCAACAGCGGTGGAGGCTGTTGCCAGGCCGGTCGAGGAGAGCGGGAGGCTGGAAAACATCACCTTGGCGCGCGTGAAAGGAAAAGAGCGAATCACCTTTGTGGCCACCAGGATTTCCTCGTTCAAGGTGGAAGAGGGGGCGGGAAAATCCGTTTTGCTGAAGCTGGAAAATCTGCAGATGCCGGAAATTCTCCGTCGGCCCTTCGTCGATGAGGACATGATTAATATCAAGCATGTGGTGGCCGATCCAAAAACGGTCAATGGAGTTCCCTCGGTTTATGTAACCGTTGAGCTGGGACAGCTCGTTCCTTACAGCGCCCGCCAGGAAGGCCAGAATGTCGTGCTGGATTTTAACGCATTCGTTTTGGGCGGGACCGCGGCCGCTTCTCAGGACAGAAAAGGATCGTCCCCAAAATCGGTTGCCTATTCTTCGGAGAGTCGACGGAAAACAGAGAGCTTGGGGATGGCGAAACGAAGTTCGAATGGTTCGTCACGGGACGATTCTCCTGCAGCCAGCTATACCGGGCAGAAAATATCCCTTGATTTTCAGGATGCCGATATCCGTGCCGTTCTTCGCCTGCTTGCGGAAACAGGGGGAGTCAGCATCGTCGCAGGTCCGGATGTCAAGGGGGCGGTCAGCGTGCACATGAAGAATGTCCCCTGGGATCAGGCTCTGGAAACCATTCTTGATATCCAGGGTATGGCAAAAAAGGAAATGGGCAACGTGGTCAGTGTGATGACCCTGGAAAAGAAGAAGCGGGATGAGGAAGCGCGGAAAGCCGCTGAAAAGGATCAGCTCGAAGCCGAGGCCAACCGCAGGGCGCGGGAACAGCAGGTCATGGCGGAAAAAGGAAGATTGCGGCAGATTTCCATCGAAGCGAAGATTGTCGAGGCCACCGATGAGTTTGTCAGGAATCTCGGGGTGACCTGGGGTGGGGCGGTCGCTTACCGGGTGGGAAACTATCCCGCTCAGTCGGCCTTCGGAACCAACACGAGCCGGGGGGAAGGCCAGGCAAATCCAACCTTGTTCACTTATCCTAACGGAATCGGCTATAAGACTCCGACGGGCGACTCGGCGTCGATGGCCGCCGTCAACCTGCCGGGAGCCATTCTCGGATCACCTACCCTCGGTTTTGTGATCGGAGGAGCGAACGCCGTTCTGGAGGCGCAGATTGCCGCCCTTGAAGCCACCAGTTCGGGTAAGATCATTTCCACCCCCAAAGTCACCACAATGGATGGCGTCAAGGCAACCATCAAGCAGGGTGAGGAGATTCCTTACACGACCTATGAAGCCTCGGGCGGTACCTCTTACCCCAAAGTAAGCTTCAAAGACGCTCTGTTGAAGCTGGAAGTGACCCCGACCATCACCCCGGATGGCAGAATCTCCATGCTGATCAACGCCACCAATGACCGGGGGGATTATTCGAGAGCCAAAGAATTGAATGGAAATATTCCCATCGTGAAAAACGAGGTGGATTCCAAGGTCGTGGTCGAAGACGGGACAACGGTGGTTATCGGCGGAGTTTCGAAAACGACGGATGACAAGGGGATGAGCGGGGTGCCGTGGTTTTCGAGAATTCCAGTCCTGGGCTGGCTTTTCAAATCGGAAAGCATCGATAAGACGAGAAAGCAGCTCTTGATTTTTGTAACCCCCAGGGTGATTCCCGACGGGAGTGACGCTTCCGTGGCCAGTGTGAGTGAAAAAGGATGATGCCGGCCGATGACCCTGAACCTTTACTCCATGAGCGCGGGCAATGTGGCCGGATGGAATCCTTAGGCGATGAAAAAGCAGCAGAAAGGATTCTCTTCCCGCTCCCGCATCGAGCGGCCAGAGGCGTGCTGAGTTGTTAGCGATTCAAGCCCCTTCGGGGCGCTTTGAAGCAGAGTAAATTTGTCGAACTTAATCAGAAGAATGAAGACTATTTTTCAGATACCTGCAAGACGTATTTTAATGACCGTCGCGGTGCTCATTTTCCTGCCCGGACTCTATCTTTCCGTGGGTGGCTCCGATGTGAATGCGAAAGGTCCATCGGCAACGTTCCGCTGCGGCGATGACTTTGTTTCTGTGGGCGACAACATGGCGGAGGTTATCCTGCGCTGTGGAGAGCCGACCTTTCGTCAGACGACGGGAGCCAAAGGAAAGGCAAGAACGATCAAAGGGAAAAGAGCCAAAGCAGCCGAGGACGATCAGAGCCGGGAAGGGCTTTCCCGGAAGAAGAAAGGGGCTGTCACAAAAACGGAGTATGAAGAAAAGGTCGCGGAGACCTGGTATTACAATCGGGGCTCCAATGATTTCGTCTACAGTCTTCACTTTGAAGGCGGCATCTTGACGAAGATTGTTGAGGGCAACCGGGGACTATAAGCAGGAAGTCTTTTTCCCGCCGTAATTTTTTTTGCCGCCGCAGTTACTGCCTTGACACGTCCCAGTGGCTGTGATAGCTCACCCTGAATGCAGGAATACTGCTCAATTCAACTTCACCCCCGTAAAGTCACGATTCAAATGGTTAGTAGATAGAATGGATCGAAGTGCATTCCTTTCCCGGGCGCAAACCTTGCTGGAACAGGGCGATCATGAAGGCGCTCTGGATCTGGTGAGGCCTTTGCTCGACCGGAACCCCGGAGACATTGATGCTTTGATTGTTCAATGCCATGCCTGCATGCGTTCAGGCAGGCTGGAAGAAGCCCTTTCGGTGATTGAAGACGTGGAAAGGGCCATTCTGGGACTGTCGCGCCTCTTCTCCAGTATGGGGGATATCTGCTTCACCGGCGGGTTAAATCAAGAGGCCGCCAAATTCTATCGCCGGTTTATGGCGCTGAATCCCGATCAGGCTCTTTCTGGGGGGGTATTGGGCAAGCTGAGGACTCTTGAGGAAGAACAACCGGAGTTCATTTCGCCGTTGGAGAGGGAGGATGCTGCTGCAGAACCTGTATCTGCCGGTTTCCAGACCCTCACCATGGTTGATCTTTACGTCCGGCAGGGGCATTTCGCTGCCGCTGAGGCTCTTCTGGTGCAGATGCTGGCCGGGGACAGGGATAATGCGGCCGTCCGGGACAAACTGGCCGATGTCCGGGCAGCCATGCAGAGAAAGGAAATGAGCCGGCGGAAACGGGAAATGGTGGTTGAAAAATTAAGCAATTGGCTGGATATTCTCCAGAAAAGAAGTCTTCATGCAGTTTGACCGCTCAACCTATCAGTCCCGGTTGTCGCGGCTGTCTTCGAGCTTCGCCGCCGGCGACATCCAGGCCCTGATCTTCTTTGACAGGTATAGCATCCGCTATTTCACCGGGTTCACCGGGAGCGACGGGGCGCTGGTTGTTCGGCCGGAGTCTCTGACTTTGCTCGTAGATGGGCGCTACCTGACACAGGCACGAGAGGAAGTGCAGGATGGGGATATCTTTCTCTATCAAGACCAGGTGGAGGGGGTCAGCGAAGTCCTGGCATCGAGCGCGGGGGAAAAGGTCGGGTTTGAAGCCTCGGCGGTCAGCTTTGCGCTGTACCTGAGGCTGTCCGACCGGCTGGGGAGCGTCCGGCTGACCCCCCTTTCAGGCGAGCTGGATTCGATTCGTGCGGTTAAGGATGACGGGGAAATCTCCCGCATCCGCCAGGCTGCGGAGTTGTCCGCCCGTGTGCTGGAAGCTGCCTGTGCAACGATGCGTCCAGGAATTGCGGAGCGTGATGTTGCCCGGGAAATTGACTTTAGCGCCATATCCGCCGGTGCAGAAAGAATGGCCTTTGAAACGATTGTCGCCTCGGGGAAAAACGCGGCCCTGCCCCATGCAAAACCGGGACGGAAAAGCCTGGAACCGGGAGACCTGATTGTTATAGACTATGGAACAGTCGTTGACGGGTACTGTTCCGATGAAACCTGCACCTTTTGTATCGGTTTTGCCGATGACCGGAAGCGGGAAGCCTATGCCGCCGTGAAAGAAGCTCATGACCGGGCCCTCGAAGCGGTGCGGGCCGGCGTAGCCGGCAGGCAGATTGATCGGATCGCAAGAAGCGTCCTGGAAGGATACGGACTTGATGCCTGTTTCACCCATGGAACCGGACACGGGGTGGGGCTGGAGGTTCATGAAGCACCGCGGATCTCTTCCCGATCGGACACCATTCTGCGGGAAGGCATGGTGATCACCATTGAACCAGGGGTGTATATCCCCGGGCAGTGGGGGATCCGGATCGAAGATACCGTTCTGGTGCGGGCTGACGGCTGTGAAATCCTTACGAAAATGCCTAAGGAATTGATAATATTATAATACGATATAAACAAGGTGTCGCTCTATGAAAACATTTCCCGATGATCTTCTTTACAGCCGTGAACATATCTGGGTGGCTGTTGACGGTAACATGGCCACACTGGGCATTACGGATTATGCTCAGGAACGACTTGGAGACGTGGACGAAGTGGATTTACCGAAAGTCGATACCTTTGTGGAGCGCGACGAGCCTTTCGGGACGATCGAGTCGGCAAATGACGTCTTTGAACTCGTTTCGCCCCTGTCGGGAGAAATCATCAATGTCAATGAAGACATCCTGGATGATGTGACGATCTTGAACAGTGATCCTTACGATGCCGGATGGATTGTGATGATCGAAATGAAAGATCCCGAGGAACTTGATGATCTCTTGGAGATTCGGGGGTATCAGGATTATCTGGCTCAGGATGAAGAATAATTTTTTCTGCTTTTGCCTTTGTGTCATTATTTTTAAGTTGCAATTTGAAGGAACATTTCGTATAGGATCAGACCTACTCTGTCATGGCGGCCTCATTCCTTTGTCCACCACAGGATTGAAGAAAAGGTGGGAAAGAAGATTTGCCAAGACTCCGAGGAGTGTTCGATATTCGATAAAGGCAGAATTGCCCGGTAAGGAGTGTGGTAAAAACATATTGGTAAAACAAGGGGTTGTCTGCGGCCTGAGGAAATGATGAGGAGCCGTGCCGCCTCTTTTTTATACAGCGGGGGGAAATAGATGGGGCATCCGATCCGGTAAGTATTTTGCCGATTTGAGCGGATTATCCGCTTATGTTTTTTCCACACATGTCTTTTGATCCATCCTTTCATGCTTGAGCGGAACTGGCCGATTCAGTCCAGCAAAACCGAATCACAAGCGCCATCAAGAGATTCTTCCCTCTTCCCTGTAAAAGCATCACCCCCTTTGCCCCTTCAAGTTTCAAGAGGCGGTCTTTCCCGAGAGGAAAGCTCCGAGAGCCGGGGGAGTCTTCTTTCGAATTAAGAAAGCCATTAAATTATAGAATTTCCATGAATTCAAGAAGGAGGTAGAATTTGGAAGTCAAAGTTTTCGATAATGACGTGGAAAAGGCCTTGAAAATCTTGAAAAACAAGCTTTCCAAGAGCGGGCTGTTCAAGGAGCTGAAAGTCCGCCGGGCCTATGAGAAGCCGTCGGTAAAACGCAAGAGAAAAGCCATTGAAGCGCGGCGCCGTTTTGCCAAGGTTCAAAGACGGAGAAGTTCATAGCGATTCCCTGGGATCGTCGTCTTGCTCCAAGTTCAACGTGGAAAGGATCTCGATGCGCAAGAGCGGCGGCAATCCGACCCTGTGAGGTTCCTCCGTTGAGGAGCCTGCCGCGAGGTTAACGCCCGATGCGTTGTGATGTGGAATCGGAACCGACGGGCTGACCGGCGGAAGGGTTGGATCACTTCAGGCGGGAAGGCGGGTGACAAGACGAATTCCCCCTTTGTTTGGAGTTGTGTGGATGGCAGAGAAACAATACCTCGTGGATGCCCTCTCGATCGAAGAATCGTGGCGGATCTTCCGGATTATGGCGGAATTTGTGGAAAGCATTGAAGAACTTTCCACCTTGGGGAATGCCGTCAGTGTTTTCGGCTCCGCACGGGTGAAACCGGGAGATATCTGGTATCAGAAGGCGGAGTCCCTGGCAAAACGTCTGGTGGAGAAAGGGTTCAGCGTGATTACCGGCGGCGGCCCCGGTGTGATGGAGGCCGCCAACAAAGGCGCGGCCGAAGCCGGCGGAAAATCCGTGGGGATGAACATCCGCCTGCCCTTCGAACAGAAGCCCAATCCTTACGCGAATATCAGCCTCGATTATAAATATTTTTTCATCCGCAAAGTCATGTTCATCAAGTATGCCGTGGCCTATGTCATCCTCCCCGGGGGATATGGCACCCTGGATGAGCTGACCGAGGCCCTGACCCTCATGCAGACAAGGCGCATCAAGAGTTTTCCCGTGGTTCTGCTGGGGAGTGATTACTGGAGGGGCCTGATGGACTGGCTGAGCGATACCATGCTGAAAGAAGACAAAATCCAGCCGGAGGATCTTGACCTGATCCGGATCACCGACGAACCGGACGAAGCCGTCAGGTACATTCAGCGGTTCGTAATCCTTTAATCCGCCGCCACGGTCCCTGGAGTCATGAGTATCCGAGTCGAAGAATCGGGCAGCTCTCTGGAGAAGGTGCTCCGGGAACTCGAGCGGGGGCGGCTGGCTCCCTGCTACCTCCTTTATGGCGATGGGGAGTACGAAATCAGCGATGCCTTCCATAAAATCATCAATCAATTGCTCCCTCCGGAAGACCAGGCGTTGAACCTCTTTGTCCTGGACGGGGAGGACGAGGACCCCGAGCGGATCGGGGAAAACCTCCTCACTCCGCCCCTCCTTCCCGGGAAAAAGGTCGTCGCCGTCCGCCGGACGAGACTTTTTTTTTCCCGCAAGACACTCCCCGACCTGGTCAAGCGCATTCGGGAACAACTCAGTGCCCAGCCGCAGCAGGCCGCGAAGAATTTCATGACCTTCCTGGGTCATGCCGGGTGGAAGCTCGAGGATTTCGCGGGGGACGGCTGGAAAAATATTTCCAATCAGGACTGGCAGGCGACCGTTGAAGGCGACTCGGGGGAGGAGCGGAACAAGTGGCTGCCCCAGGTGATCGAGGTGTGTCTTCGTCTCGGGTTGAACGGCAAACGAGCCGCGGGAAGCGAGACGGATCATCTGGAAGGCATTCTGCGCGGCGGTCTTCCCGAGGGCAACGTCCTCCTCCTCACCGCGGAATCCGTGGACAAACGGAAAAAGCTTTTCAAAACCATCAGTGAACTGGGCAAGGTGCTTCCCTTTTTTATTGAGAAAGGCGAGGTCCGGCAGAAAAACGCCCTGATGGATGCTGCCCGGGCTCTCCTGGCGGAAAAAGGGAAGCGGCTGTCAGCGGAGGCGTGGGAGGTTCTGGGAAGAAAAACGGGGTTCCAACTGCGGACCTCCATGACGGCCCTGGAAAAGCTCATGACCTATACGGGGGAGCGCAAGACCATCGAAGGAGCCGATGTCGAAGCGGTCGTCGGCCGGACCCGCGAAGATAAACTCTTTGACCTGACCGCGGCGCTGGCGGACCGGAATCTTGAAGGGTCGCTGGCTATCCTGCGTAGTCTGAAAGACCAGGGGATTCATCCTCTGGTCATGCTGTCCATGATCATCCGGGAGATGCGACTGCTGCTCCATGCACGGTGGCTGCGGGATGAAGGGGCCCTGCCGGGGTACCAGACCCGGATGGATTACGGAAGCTTTCAGAAGCGGATCTATCCAACGATCAAGGCCTGGGGCGGAAAGGGGGGAGAGGTTCACATCGAGCTGGCGGACCAGCATCCCTATGTGATCTTCAATACCCTGCGCAACGCGGAAAAATTTTCGGAAAAAGGGCTGCGCCGTCACCTCGAAGACCTGCTGTCCATGGATCTGGCCCTGAAGTCGACGGCGAAGGATCCCGACCTGATGCTGGAGCGGTTTTTCCTGAGTGTCTGCCTCCCCGGGGCGGACTAGAGTTTTTTGAAGCGGGTCAGGGCCGCCTTTGCGCGGCGGGACAGCCTGTGGGCAGGCCCTTTCTTGGCGCGGCCGCCGGATTGGCGGGAATCCGCCTGATCTTCCTCTTTGTCCGGAGGGCCGTCGCCGGCGGTCATTGCCGAAGCGGCCGTCCGGAAAATCACCGCTTCGAACTCCAGGGAGGTCAGGGAAGCGGCGCCCTTTCTGTCGGCGTAGGCGGCGACCTCGCGGTCCGACGTCACAACGACGATCTCTTCTCCCTGATGCAGAACCATGCGCTTAATGACCTCGTCGGCCTTTTCCCCCCGGCGGGAGTAAACGATGGTGATCCCCCCCTGGCGATCCCGTTCCTCAAGGGGAGAACCGTTTTCCCAGCCGTCAAAGACCACCGTGATTCGATGGCCCTTCTGCTTCCGGTATCGGGAAACCTGCTGAAGGAGTGCCTGCCGCCCGGCTTCCAGGCTCTGCCTTTCGAAGCGTCGAAGGGTGTCGGACTGCCGGATCAGGTTGTAGCCGTCGATGATGATATGCATGGCGGAAAAGCGGGTCTCAGGCGACCGGGGATGGGGAGGCGGCGGGGAGATTGCTGAGCCGTTTCCGCATGGCAGCCAGGGTCTCACCTAAAGCGCCGCTGGAAAAGACGGCGGAACCCGCCACGAGAACATCCGCTCCGGCTTCGGCGACGGTCGCAATGTTGTCCAGGGAAATTCCCCCATCCACCTCGATGACCACGCGGGGGGCGATGGCTGAAACCATGGCCTTGGCCTTCCGGATTTTCGGCAGCATGTTGGGGATGAACTGCTGGCCGCCGAACCCGGGGTTTACGGTCATGATTAAAAGCAGATCCAGATCGGGCAGGATTTCTTCCAGGAGAGACAGGGGGGTTGCCGGATTGACGGAAACTCCGGCCTTCACGTCCCGTTCCTTGATCCAGGCAATGGTGCGGTGCAGGTGGCTGGCTGCCTCGAGGTGGACAGTCAGGATATCGCAGCCGGCGTCGATGAAAGCGTCCAGGGTCAGCTCGGGCTTTTCGATCATCAGGTGCACATCGAAGGGAAGGCGGGTCGTCTTGCGCAGAGACCGGATGATCGGCGGTCCGATTGTAAGGTTGGGCACAAAGTGTCCGTCCATCACGTCGATATGAATCCAGTCCGCCCCGGCGGCTTCCACGGCGGCGATCTCTTCGCCCAGTCGGCTGAAATCGGCGGACAGGATGGAAGGGGCAATTTTTTTCATAGGCTTAAACCACATTCCATAATTTTCTAATCGCCATTCCAATTCCGGATCAAAGATGCTATCAAGCAGCGAAGGCGGCCGGCGGCGCCCGGGTCCACTCCGTGGAATATAAGCGCTGCGCCGGAGGGCCTCTACAGAGGAGGCTTGGAGGCGGTCTTTGATGGAAATGCGTTACAACATCTCCGGGAGGTCGTCAAGGAAAAAGCCTTTCCCCGACAAGGTGCGCGCATCATTCAGCTTGCGGGACGGGAGAAAGCCTTCTTTTTTCCGAATCCAAATCCAGACGGAAGGGTGACCATTGGCCCATGATTTTTCTCTATAATCTGCTGCTCCCGCTGGCGGCCCTGATCGGTCTTCCCTATTACGCCGTCCGCATGGTGGCGACGGGAAAGTATCGGAGGAGTCTCGGCCCCAAGCTGGGCTGCTACGCCGACGAGAATCTCTTCTCCGCCCTGGAAGGCAGTCCGCGGATCTGGGTGCACGCCGTTTCCGTGGGCGAGGTGACCGCCGCCGCTCCGGTGGTGGCTGAACTGCGAAAACGCTATCCCCGGGCCTGCATCGTTTTGTCCACGAGCACGGAAACAGGCCAGGAGATGGCACGGCGGCTGGTTCCCGAGGCGACGGCCCTGATCTATTATCCCCTCGATCTGCGTTCTGTGGTGAAAAAAATGCTCTCCCGGGTGAAGCCGGACATTTTTATTCCCGTGGAAACGGAACTGTGGCCGAATTTTTTGACCCAGTGCCGGAAGGGGAAAATCCCCGTGGTGCTGGTCAACGGACGCATTTCTCCGCGGTCCTTCCGCCGGTACGGCCGGACGCGGTTTTTCTGGAAGGGGATTCTGGCCCGCCTGGATGGACTGGGAATGATTTCGGAAGTGGATGCCCGGCGGGTTCTCGCCTTGGGCGCGCCCAGAGGGAGAGCGCAGATTCTCGGCAACGCCAAATACGACAGCCTGGCTTCCCGGACTTCGCCCGCGTTGCAGACGGAGATTGCCGGGAAGCTCGATATCCGCCCCGGCAGCCCCGTTTTCGTGGCCGGGAGCACCCATGAAGGCGAGGAGGCGATCTGCCTTTCGGTGTACCGGCGGCTGCTGGAGTTCAACCCGGAATTTCAGTTGATCCTCGTGCCGCGCCACATCGAGCGGGGGGAGACGGTGGCGGAGCTGGCCCGGCAGGCTGGTTTTCAGGATGTTATCCGGGTGTCGGAGATGAACGGCGGGCGGCTGCGGCACGGCGAGCGCATTGTCCTCGTGGATGTGATCGGTGAACTGTTCAAAGTCTACAGCCTGGCGACCGTGGTGTATTGCGGGGGAAGTCTCGTCCCCCGGGGAGGGCAGAATATCCTGGAGGCGGCCGCCTGGGGCAAGGTGGTGTTTTACGGGCCGTCCATGGAGGATTTTGAAGGGGAGAAGGCCCTGCTGGAAGAGGCGGGGGCCGGGATTCCCGTTGCCGACGAAGGGGAACTGCAGGAAAGGATGCTTGCTCTGCTGGCCGATCCCGACTCGTTGAGAAGCCGGGGCGAACAAGGGCGTCTGGCCGTCGCCGCCAATGCCGGCGCGTCCCGGCGTTATGCCAACCTCATCGCGTCTTATCTGGAGGTGCGATGATCTCTTCCAGCCGTTCCAGAAGTGGTCCGAGACTCTCCGGCTGAAGGGCGGCGAGCGCGATGGCCTCGAAGCGCCGGCAGAGGTTATGCAGCAGGGCCTTGTCGGCAAAGCGGTCCGCCTTGTTGAAAACCCGCAGTGTGGGCTTTTCCCGGATCCCGATTTCTTCGAGAATCTTTTCCACGGCGATGATGTGGCCTTCAAAGCCGGGATTGCTCACATCGATCACGTGGAGAAGAATGTCCGCTTCGTAAAGCTCCTCCAGGGTGGCCTTGAAGGCGGCAAAGAGATCCTTCGGGAGATCGCGGATGAAGCCCACCGTGTCGGTGATGACGGCTTCCGCGTCCCGGGGGAAACGGAGCCGCGAACTCTTGGGATCCAGGGTGGCGAAAAGGCGGTCTTCCGTGAAAACCCGGCTTTTCGTCAGGGTGTTGAGCAGGGTCGATTTGCCGGCGTTGGTGTAACCCACGATGGAGATCACCGGCAGGCCCGTCCGTTCCCGCTTCAGCCGCCGCTGCCCCCGCGCCTTTTCGATGTTCCCGATGTCCTCTTCCAGATGCTGGATCCGCTCCCGCACCCGCCGCCGATTGATTTCCAGTTTGGTTTCCCCCGGGCCCCGGCCGCCGATGCCTCCCGTGAGGCGGGACATGCCCGTGTGCTTCGTCGCCAGGCGGGGCAGGAGATATTTCAGCTGGGCCAGTTCCACCTGAATCTTGCCCTCCCGGCTGTGGGCGCGGCGGGCGAAGATGTCCAGGATGACCTGAGTCCGGTCGATGACCTTCATCTCCGTAAAGTCCGCGATGGAGCGCACCTGGGCGGGGGTCAGTTCGGAATCGAAGATGAGCAGATTGGCGCCTATCTGCAGGGCCTTGATGATCACCTCGGCCAGCTTTCCCCTCCCGAGAAGATATTTGGGATCGAGCTGCGGTCGATGCTGGATGACCGCATCGAAGACCTCCACATCGCAGGACCGGGCCAGCTCGCGAAGCTCTTCAAGGGAGCCTTCGCTGTCGAAGGAGGGATTGGTTTCCACCCGGACGAGAATCGCCCGGTCGGCGGAATCCACTTTGCGGGCGCGCTGGGTTCGGGCGAATTCGCTTTCCAGGGCGGCAATGAAGGCCAGAAAGTCCCCTTTCAGTTCGGAGATGCGCGCGGGCGGCTGGACCAGCCAGAAGCCGCCGTCGGGATTCTCCGGAATGAGATGGGCGATATGGACGGCTCCGGGAAGGCCGTCGGGGCCCATTTCCACGGCGCAGATCAGATCGAGGCGCAGAAGCGCCAGGTCGCTGAGATCTTCGGCATTGAGAGATTCGGGAGTCAGGTGGGTGTGAATCAGCCGGAGCCCTTTGAAGCGCGCGGAGGAGGACCGGAATCCTTCAAGGGAGGGGATGAGGATGCCCTTATGGGAGCCGACGATGACAAAGGCCACTTCGCCCCGCCGGCTGAGCAGCACCCCGAGCTGCCGGTTGAGCTCCCGGGAAAGCTCCGTCAACTGCCGGGCCAACTCCTGGGTGACGATGGCATCGGGCGGCACCCGCCGGCGGTAGAACTGCTCCAGCCGCCGGAGCTGGATCGGCTTCAAGCCGGTGAGGTTTCCGTAAATCTTCTGAATGGCGAGGTCTCCTTCTTCGAAAAGGTTCTGGAGAGGATAAGAAGATAATGAAGAGAAATTATCACCCGGACCGCCTGAGGTCAAGGCGGGAGATGAAAAAAGAAAGCGCCTCGAAGGGCGAACCTTCGAGGCGCTGAGTGCAGGAGTCAGCCGAGCGCTGGATCTTGGCTTAGAAGTTGAGATCCAGTTTGTTCAGCAGCAGATAGGTGTCATCCACGCCGGCATTTGCATTGTCGGCTTTCCAGTAATCGCCGGCCCACAGATAACCCACGCCAACCGTGTAGCTCAGGTTGTCGTAAATCTTGTAGCTGGCGGTCAGGTCCGCTTCCCAGCCGATCTCGGTGTCGTCATACTTAACACCGGATTTATAGCGATTGTCAGATCCTTCATCCGCCCTGGCGTAAGCGACGGAAGCCATGATGTTCAGTTTCGGGATGGGCTTGAAACCGGCGTAAAGCTGTCCCAGATGGGCGTTCGTCATGGCTTCGCCATTGAGGCCGGAATTGGCGGCGCCGTTCGCGAAACCTAACTGGCCGGCCCACTTATTGGAATATTCATTCCATAGAATGAGGGTGGGATTCCAGGAGCGGCCACCGTTAGAAGAAACGGTGTAATTGTCATCGTCAGGATCCTGACCCTGCACGAATGCGTAGAGACCGCCAACATAGAAATTCTTGATGTCGGCTTTCGCGTGAATATAGGCGTTAAAGGCATTCTGATCCACGTCATCAACGTTTGCACCATCTTCATAATTCCGGTAACCGCCGATCACATAGTTCAATTCCCCTTCCACATAAACAGGTCCGAACGTGGCCTGGAAATAAGGCTGCAGATTCCAGTTATCGCTCTTGTAGCCACCTGCGTTTGTTGCAAAATTATAGGCGCTGGTGCTGTCGTTCCTATTGTACTGCACTTTGAACCCGGCGATACCGCTGTTCCACCTGTACCGGACCCAAGCGTGATACCCGTCATAGTCGCCATCCGCCTGCAGCGTGCCATCGATACCCGCGGTGCCCCAGGATTCGCCGAATTTTTCGATTCTCGCTCCAAAATCCCAAGGACCAGAAGAGGTCGTGAAAGTAATCTGTTCCGAATCAAAGTCGTTGTTGCCGAAGATCGTTCCCCAAGCGGCGCTGTTCTGGCGACCGACACTGAATTTTCCGAAGGGAACGGCAAAGTCGACCCAAACGCGGTCGAAGCTGATATTCTCTTCATCAGGGTGAACGTCGGCGTGGGTGTACTCGGAGCCATAGGTGCCGAACTGGCCCCATCGGCCTTCCAAGGCGTCAAAGCGGGTGTTTAGGGTCAACCCTTCGGCGACCTTGAATGCCATTCCCATCCTCAATCTCTGGGCATAGGCGGAGAAAGTCGTGCCATCGTCCTTATCCCCCAGCCCCCAGTTGTCTGCAGTGGCGCCCATGACATAATAGGAGCCGCTGAACTTGATGTCCGCTGCGGATGCGCTCACCGCTAGGCCGGCGATCATCGCGCATGCGAGCAAGGCTATCCAAAATCTTTTCATTGTATCCTCCTGAAAAATGGTGCTGTTACTGTTGCTGATTTTCCAACGGGCATCGGAAAATCATTCCTTATTAACCGTAGTGAACCTGATCTCGACTGCTGACTCTTTGCCGCCCGGCTGGGAATGCCGGAACCGCCGGCTGATGAAAGTTCCTTCTCCTCCGACAGCTGTTTTCCCGACCTCCACCTCCCTTCACTATTATTCCTTGTATGGGCTTTCAAACCTTTTAAATAAGACAAAGCCCTTTTTTTATCCCGTAGCATGAGGAGCCTGACCTGTCAAGCTTTCATGCCTCACGGGGCGGGACCCTGTCAAAGGGCGCCCGTTAAGCAAAAGCATCAACGACTTACAGTTTTAAAATTAGATTAGCGCTTTATGCCGTTCATGCAGGGTGCTGCGAGCGTGAATGGTCTGACCCTGCCTCATGGGGTCCTCGATGGCCGGTTGACAGAAATAAAATCGATTCCCTTTAAAAACGGCCAAGTACCCGCTGGATGCTCCAGATCCTTATTTTGAGGAGAAGGACCGGCGAAACATCCATCTTTCGCGCTCCATATGAAGCAGATAGCATGCCAGCCGGTGCATCCCTGTTCCGAGTCTTCTCCACCCGGGAGCGTTGCCCTTTCCCGACAACCGCAGGTCCACAAGATCCTGTGGCGCTGGGCGTCAGAGGCATACCTTCCGTGGGGCGGAGGTTAAGGTTTACCCCGGAAGCCTCTGTGCCCTGTGGGGCAAAAAATCCATGCAGTTCCGTTCCAGTCCGCCCCCTGATCCGGAGACGCAGCGTGTTGAAAACGCCTCACTTTGAGAGGAGGTGAAGGATCTTTGCCACAGTCACCTTCCAGGAAAATATTGCTTGACATCAAAGGCGCATTGATATAGTGCAAAGCCCGTAACACCGTGGTTTGCAGTCGTTTACGTCCCTCGCGTGCAATCTTGCCGGGGTAGAAATCCTTTAACTATTCAAGTTTTCAATGTTCAGGTGACAGTCCGTGCCTCGTGTGTTATTTTCATTCCGCATAGTTTCCAGCCATTTCAAACCCGCAAAGAAGAGTGGAGGGGGCAGGCATGCTCAACGCCCTGTCCTCCTTTGAAATAGAGTAGGTACATCCCAGTGTGTCAACTATTCAGGAAGTACCAGAATTTAATTTAACAAAGCCTTAAAGGGAGGTAAAAATGGGAGAAGAGTCGATATTGAAAGAGTTCTATCCGGTGCCTGAGAGAATACTGGCGAAAGCCTGGGTGAAGGGCCGGGCAGAGTATGACAAGCAGTATGCGGAATCGATTGCCGATCCGGCAGCGTGGTGGGCAAAGCAGGCTGATGAAATCCTGACCTTCTACAAGAAGTGGGACAAGGTCATGGACTACAACTTTGACATTCGCAAGGGACCCATCTATGCGAAGTTTTTTGAAGGCGCAAAGCTGAACGTGTCCTACAACTGCCTCGACCGTCACCTGGCGACGAAGGGCGACAAAGTGGCCATCCAGTGGGAAGGCAATGAACCCGGCGAGCAGAAGGCTTGGACCTATAAGCAGCTGCATACGGAAGTCTGCAAGTTCGCCAATGTCCTGAAGAAGCACGGCATCAAGAGGGGCGACCGCGTCTGCATCTACACCCCCATGGTGGTTGAAGCCGCCATCGCCATGCTTGCCTGCACCCGCATCGGCGCCATCCACGCCATCGTGTTCGGTGGCTTCAGCTCCGACGCTCTGGCCGTTCGCATTCAGGATTCCCAGGCGAAACTCCTGGTGGTCTGCGACGGCACCTTCCGCGGCGCCAAGGCCGTTCCCCAGAAGAAGGACGCCGATG
>CAZKRB010000014.1:0-49681 GCA_964555065.1 uncultured Syntrophus sp. | reverse complement strand
GGAAGGGTGCGATAAAACTCCATACCCTTCTGGATCTGCGAGGCAACATCCCATCCGTGGTCATCATCACGACGGGGAAAGTCCACGACATCAATATCCTGGACGACTTGATCATCGAGGCTGGGGCCATTTACGTCATGGATCGAGGCTATCTCGATTTTGCCCGGCTGTACAAAGTCCATCAGACCCTGGCATTCTTCGTTACGCGGGCAAAAAGGAATTTCAGCCGCAAACGCCTCTATTCCAATCCAGTCGACAAATCCGGCGGCGTCCAGTGCGATCAGATCTTGAAGTTGAACGCGTTGTCCTCCCGGAACGGAAGCGTTTTATAATTGAAGGTGCTGAGGATCTTTTTTTTCTGCCTCAATTCCCTGTCGATAAAGCCTCCCCGGTGGCACCTTTTGTTGAATGCTATTGACCGAGAGTTTCCCCGCGATCCTGCCCGATGCCAGGGCGGAGGAAATCCCCTCTCCGAAGAGATTCAGCAGACCGCTTGCCTCTCCGGAAACGAGGATGCGCTCTGTGCCGAAGCAAAACAATCCCCTTGGCCATCGTCCGGGCTCACCAAAGGCGCTTCGCATGAAACCTCATTCATCTGTGTAAAGCCGGGCGAGATCCGTTTAGGCCTTTTATGCCTTATACACTTCACGGTTGCCCAAGCCATTGGCCGTTACGGCGGAAACCATGCCGGCAATGCCGGCGCCGATCAAGTCATCCTCATCGGTCGACTTCAAAGACAACCCTTGTTTTTCAGCGCGTGGACCACGAGAAAGGTGTTCCATTCCCGGTCTTCATCGCCCCAGGACCCATCCGCGTTCTGTGTGTTCTCCAGGATCGGGAGAGCCTTGACCCATTGCCTGTGAGCCGCGTTAAGGCGCAAGTGGCCAAGGGCATTGATGGTCTGGAAAAAAGGGATTTGGCTGGGCCATTGACCGGAAGGACCCTGGGTTTCGCCGAGGTGATCGACCAGCGCGGCCGTCGCAGGGCCGCCAGCAAAGTCCGGATGAACGATCAATGCACGAAGGGCATTGCTGAGGTCCGGCCAGGCATCCGTCTGCCCTGTATTTTGATGGACCCACCGGGAAAGGAGACGATAATGAGCCATGACGGCGGACTCGCTGCCCCGCTGAAAAATCGCGGCGAGGAAAAGGGTGGCGCAGACCGGGGATAAACGGGGTTGGCCCGGGGCGAAGGGCAGTTCTCGAAAGTCGTCAGACGCCAAGGCTTCCATAGGCTTGGGCGGATTCAACAGGTCATGGTTCAAGGTCCGCGTGATCAGCCAATCCAGTGCCTTGTCAATGGCTCTTGATCTGTCGCGAAGCGTCAGGTGCAGTCCGAATAGACGCCGGACAGTCTCCAGAGGGGAGTCATTCCAGGATCCGTCATCGGATTGCCCGTTCAAAAGAGTAAGAACGGTTTCATGAAAATCTCTCTGCCATGCCGATGTGACCGATTCGCCAAGCCACTTCTGTCGGGCGTAGAGTCCGGCGGGTTTTGGGCTCGCCTTAAAAATTTGCAAAGGATCATGATGCAGCTTGGGACATTTTATGCTCATCCGGGGACCCCCCCTGTCTGTTGTTCTTTGGAGGCATCCTTGGCTTGGCGCTTTTTCATCAACTCAAAATATTCCTTATAGGTTTCAGAATCGCATATTCGTAATCTCGTCAATGGTTTGCGTGAAGGTAAGGCACTTCTCCTTCTCCTCAGCAAGTTCGACAAATTTCATTTCTGATAAACCGCCCCCGGGGGCTGTGGGGCGCTTCTTCTGAGTAAGTTCGACAAATTTCATTTTTGAAAAACCGCTCCGAAGGGGCGTGGAGCGCTGATGAAGAATGAGTCGGAACTATAGCGTGATGATTAACTTTAATCCAGCCCTTAAAATGCATCACGTCCCTTTTCGTCTAAGCCAAGCAGTGAATAATTTCAATTCCGCTTATTTGTTGAAAGAAAACAGCCTTTTACCTATACTTTCCCCCTGAAATCAAGGCTCTGCAAGGAAACTTCCCAGATTGAGCCCTCCGGCCTCGCCATCCGGAGTTCCTCCCATGGCGGTCACGAAAGGACGAAAGATGGCCAACGGAACGGCAGGAATCACGATCTTACATCTCAGCGACATCCATCGCACCGAAGATGAACCGGTGAGCGTCGACAACATCCTTTCGGCCTTGAGGGCGGATCTGCATCGCCAACAAGAAGACGAGGGATTTTCCAGACCGGATTTTCTGGTCATCTCCGGCAATCTTACCCAATCAGCGCAGCCGGCGGAATATGACGAAACCTACCGACTGGTCGACGCGTTGCGAATGGAGTTGACCGTTCCCGAGATGAGACGCGTGATCCTGGCGCCGGGGGACGGTTCCGCGTGGATCGATCAACCCCGGGGCTCCGTTCGGATGGTGCGCGGCGGCAGCTGGAACTTCGATGCGTCCTGCTGCCGTTCGGCGTATCGCAGCTTCATCAGGCCCGGCTATCGCGGCAGCCTTGTGGGCTTCCGCCTCTCCAGGTCCGTTGTCCTTGGCCCTTGAGCTCTTGGACCCTGGGCAGCGCTCCCTCCTGGTCTGCGGAGTGGAGGGAGCCCCAAGCCGCCGCAGCGGAGCCGGCGGCTTGGATGGGCAACCGGAACGTAGCCGGACCAGGGGAATCGCTGAAAATGGGGAATCCTGATTCATTGCCTTGCCTGGTTTTGCCCGGCACCATCTTCACAGGGCCATTCCCCGAATTCCACCACGGCCTTTCGATGACCGGATGGGTAGAAGCGACGTTCTTGATGAAGAAAGGATTGAGACGCCGATAGCGGAAGCCGGCGAGTGGTCAGCGATCCACGACGGAGAAGATTCCTTGATGGAAAAAAAAAGACGGAAACCGTCAAGAAGAATTGGGCAAGATCAAGCGATGTCGACGCTCCCAAAAGCCTGATTGACAGGAGGTTGTTTCTCATGTAATCGAACCTCCGAAGACGCTGAAGAGACGGAGGGACGATTCCTTCCCGCCGGGATGGAATCGAAAGCCGGGACCGGGTTCTTTCCGCGAGAAGATTCGGCGAACAGAGGAGTCTTTCAGTTTTTCGACAGAGGTTGGGCATGGATGAATTGATTTTGGAACTGAGAAGCAAAATCATTGAAACGTTGAATCTCCTGGATGTGGCTCCCGAGGACATCCCGCTGGACGGCCCCCTGATCGGCGGCGACCTGGGGCTCGATTCCATCGACGTCCTGGAACTCGTCATGATGCTGGAAAAGGATTACGGGATCATCGTGGACAGCAAAGAACTGGGTATGAAGGTTTTTGCTTCACTGAGGGAACTGGCCCGGTACGTGATGGAAAACCGCCTGGAGACAACGGCTTGAGTCCGAAGCGGATCTTTGTCGCCGGGATGGGCATGATCGGCTCCCTCGGCGGCGATGTGCCCGCCATTGTGAAGGCCCTCCATCGCGGCGAGCGCGGTCTTCGGCCTCTTTCCCTCTTTCCGGCGCCTTTTCACCTTCCCGTGGGAGAAATCCCCCTTCGTCCGCCGGCGCATGAATTCATCTCCCCTACCCACCGGTTCGCCCTGGCTGCCGCCCGGGAGGCGGTCGCAGGACGGACGAGACCGCCGCAATGTGTGATCGTCGGGGTCACGACGGGCGGAATGCCCTTGACGGAAGAGAGGCTGCGGCAGGGGGTGACCGACCCCGAGGCCTATCGGCATCATGCCGCTTCCTCCGTGGCCGAATATGTGGCTCGGAACCTGGACTGCCGGGGGCCGGTCTGGACGGTCTCGACGGCCTGTTCCTCCGGGGCGGTGGCCCTGGCTCTGGCCATGGAATCGCTGCGCAGCGGCCGCTTTCAGCGAGTTTTGGCCGGCGGTGTCGATGCGCTATGCCGGCTGACCTATTTCGGCTTTCATTCCCTTCAGCTCCTTGACCCCCAGGGGGCCCGTCCCTTCGACCGGCGCCGGAAAGGGCTGTCCCTTGGGGAGGGGGCGGCGATGCTGCTCCTCGAAGCTGCGGAACACGTGCCGGAAGGAGCGCTGGCCGAATTGGCGGGGGCGGGATTGTCCTGCGATGCCTGGCACCCCGCAGCGCCCCACCCGGAGGGAGCCGGGGCCCTGCTGGCCATGGAACGAGCCCTGGCGGATGCCGGGATTGACCCTGGGGACGTGGGGCACGTCAATCTCCACGGGACGGGAACCCCCGACAATGATGCCGCCGAAGCCCTGGCGCTGCACGCCCTCTTCGGAAAGCGTCTGCCGCCTGTGGCTTCCGTCAAGGGGGCCCTCGGCCATCCCCTTGCGGCGGCCGGGGCCATGGAAGCAATCCTTTCCGTGGCGACCCTTCGGTCCGGTGAGATCCCCCCGACGGTCGGATTTGAGGCGCCTGACCCGGCGCTGGAGATTGAGCCGGCTGCGAAGCCGGTTCCCGCGCAAGTAGATACGGTGCTGTCCAACTCCTTCGGTTTCGGCGGCAACAACGCCGCGCTGGTCTTCCGTCGTCTCGGTTCTCCAGGAAGGCGCCGGGAAGAGCGGAAAAGGCCGGTCTTTACCGTCCTGGGAGAAGCCTGTCTCACCGGCGCCGGGGAACTGTCCGAGACGCTGGCGGCTTTGGAGGCGGGCAGGTCCTGTGCGGGCATGCCGGACCTGGCGGCATGCTCCCGGTCTCTTAATCCCCGGACGGTACGCCGCCTCAAGCGGCTGCCCCGGATGGCCCTTTCCTTAGCGGCGGCTGCCTGTCCATCCCCGAATTCCGGCGATCGTCCGCAGTCCATCTTTTTCGGCACCGGCTGGGGAGCCTTGTCGGAAACCCATGATTTTCTAACCCGGCTTTTCGAGTCGGAGGACCGCTTTGCCAGCCCCGCCGATTTTGTAGGCTCCGTTCATAACGCCCCGGCAGCACAGGTGGGAATCGAATTCAAGGCCACGGGGCCCAATGTCACCCTGACCGGGACGGAAGCGGCTTTTGAACAGGCCCTCGACGGCGCCGCCCTTTTGGCGCCCGACGGCGGGGAGACCCTGCTCGTCGTCGGGGCCGATGAGCACCAGCGAAACTGGACGCCCCTTTTCGACCCGTCGGCCCTGCCGGGTAGGCCTTCCGATGGCGGGGGCGCCCTCTGGCTGAAGAGGGCTGTCGCACCGGAAGGCCTGAGCATCTCCCCGGTCTTTTCTGGCTCAGGGGACCGGAATGGCCGGGTTGTAGAAGAACTGACGGCCGGTCTCGGCGGGAGCGAAGGGATTCACCGGCGCTTTGCCGCCGTCATGGCCGGCCTTCCCGCATTCCGGTGCGGCGAAAGCCGGCAGCGACTGGAGCGTTTCCTGGCGCTGAGCGGATTTTCCGGACCGGTCCTCGATTATCGCCGCTGGCTCGGGGAATTTGCCTCGGCCTCCGCGGTGGCGGTAGTCCTGGGAGTGTCCTTCGTACGGAGAGGCAAAATTCCGGCGGCCCTGTCCGGCGGCCGCGCCTTCCCCCTGGGGGGGCGGGGGATCCTCGTCCTAGCCCTGGGAAATGAGGTTTCCGCCGTAGAGATTCTCCCGGGACCGGAAAAAGGGGAAACGGCCGGGGAGGATCGCATCTCCGCCCGGAACAGGGAAAAACGGGCATGAAGGTTTTACTGATTTCTGCCAATACGATGACGTCCACGTACGCGGTCTACCCCCTCGGGCTGGACTACGTGGCCGGCGCCGTGCAGTCCCGTCATGAGGTGCGGATCCTGGACCGGAATCTCTACGATGATCCGGAGACCTTCCGCCTCGCGGTGAAGGAGGCGGCTCCGGAGGTGGTGGGAATTTCCATCCGGAACATCGATACCACCGATGTCAGTGCTCCCGGCTCCACCCTTGCCGCCTGCCGGGAGTTGGTCCAGGCCGTCCGCTCCGTCTCCTCCGCGCCGGTCGTTCTGGGGGGATGCGGCTACTCACTGTTCCCGGCGGAGCTGCTGGCGATGATGGAGGCCGATTTCGGGATTGTCGGCGAAGGGGAGCGGTTCCTTGCAGCGCTCGATGGCCTTGAACGGGGAGAGGAAATTTCTCGGCTTCCCGGCGTCGTCATGAAAGGCGAACTGTTTTTAGCGCCCGGCCCCTGGCCCGCCGCTTCCCGCAGGGCCTTTGATCCTGAAAATGATCATGTTTCCCTGTACCTGCGCCAGGGAGGAATACTCAATCTGCAGACCAAGCGGGGCTGTCCCTATGAATGCATCTACTGCACCTATCCGCAGATCGAAGGGCGACGGCTGAGGTTCCACGATCCAGGTCAGGTCGCCCGGGAGGCGCGCGCTCTGCAGGATGGCGGAGCGAAATTCCTCTACTTTACCGATTCGGTTTTCAACAGCCATGAAGACCATAGCCTGGCCGTGGCGAAAGCCCTGGTGAAGGCGGGCTTATCCATTCCCTGGGGCGGCTTCTTTGTCCCCGCGGCGCCCGTGCGGAAGAATTTTTACCGGCGCCTGGCCGATGCCGGCCTCACCCACGTGGAATTCGGGACGGAATCCCTCTCGGACCGGATGCTGGCGACGTACCGGAAGCCCTTTCGGGCGGCCGACGTTTACCGGAGCCATGAGCAGGCCCTGGCCGCGGGCCTCCATGTGTCTCACTTCTTCCTTCTGGGCGGCCCCGGAGAAAACGGGGAGACGCTGGAGGAGACGCTTTTCGGAGCGGAAGCGCTTCCCCTGGCCGTTTTCTTCTTTTTCTGCGGCATCCGCATTTATCCCCATACCGCGATCTACGAGCGGGCGCTTGACGAAGGGCAGATCTCCCCGTCCTCCTCCCTGCTGGAGCCCGTTTTCTATGTATCCCGGGAGATCGGCAGCGAGGAAATCCAGCGCCGTCTCCAGGAGCGCGCCGGCGGTCGCCCCTCCTGGATTGTGGGTTCCGGCGGGGGGAAGACAACCCAGATCCTTTCCCGGCTCTACAGGAAGGGCCATACCGGCCCCTTGTGGGAATACCTGATTCCCAGCGGATGATGAAGCTTTCCTTTTCCCCCCTCGTCCCGGCCCCGGCGCACCGGGCGGGGCTGATCGCTCTGGTGAGCGCCGGAGCGCTCCTTCCCCTGAACCCTGTGCTGAGCGGTATCCCTCTTCTTCTCTTTCTTCTCTCCTGTTTGATCGCCCCCTTCTGCCCCCGCTGGGGCTATTTTCTGCCGCTGATCAGCCGAGGCACCACAACCCGCCGGGCCGTAGCGCTGACTTTCGATGACGGTCCCGATCGGGAAATGACTCCCGCCGTGCTCTCTCTGCTCCGGCAACGGGAAATCCGGGCCACTTTTTTTGTCACAGGAAGCCGGACCCTGGAGCATCCGGACCTGGTTTGGAAACTGCTGGCCGAGGGTCATGCGATCGGCAATCATTCCTTTTCCCACGATGTGATGCTGATGTTCCGCTCCTCGCGGCGCCTGGCCGCGGAGATCGACCGGCTCCAGGAGGCCCTTTTTCCCTTCGGGGTCCGCCCCATGGTTTTCCGGCCGCCCGTCGGGATCACCAACCCCCGCCTCGGGCCGGTTCTATACCGGCGGGGAATGGCCTGTGTGAACTTTGACTGCCGGGCTTTCGATGGCGGAAATCGGTGGATCAGCGGGCTTGCCGCCAAACTGCTGAGAAAAATGCGTCCGGGGAGTATCCTCCTCCTCCATGACGTCCGCTATGGGATAAAAACCGATGTAAAGTGTTGGCTTCGTGAAGTGGAGCGGTTGCTGGACGGCATCGCAGACAGGGGTTACACGGTCGTTTCCCTTGAGGAATTGATCGGCAGACCGGTCATGGAACAGGTTCCTCCTGTGGCGTAAAAAACTTTTGCCTGACTCAAAAAACAGTGGTATAGACTGCCCTTCGCAGAGAAATAAAGGGGAGATAAGGTTGCCGCCTCTTGAAAACGGCGTTTAAAACGAGATGATTGAATCCTGGGATCTTTCAGCCAGGTTGACCTTCGAGCCGCCCGACGCGGTGAGGGTTCGGGCCAGAGTGCCGGATGATTCGCTGTGGGTTCACGGCCATTTCCCCGGAAAGCCGATTTTACCCGCCATCGCTCTGCTTTCCCTGGCAAAAAAGGCTCTAAAGCATTTCGGGGACCAGCGGAGACTGCAACTGCGGTGTTTTCAGGTTCGCAAAGCCCGGTTCATCCTCCCGATCCGGCCGGGAGACGCCTTTGAGATTTTCCTGAGGTGCCGCATGGCGGAAGGAAAGGTCGTCTGCGCCTGCAACGTCCTGCTGAACGAGAAAATGGCGGCGAACGGTATCCTGGAGGCGCAGTGGAATCCCTGAAGGCAAATTCCCCGCGCCCTTCGCTTCTTCCGGCGACACCGGGCCTTTGGAAAGCCTTTTGCAAAAGAAAAGACCGGGACGCTGGGCGGGGAACGTCAGGAAATCCGCCGTGCGGAATGTGCATTTTTCCAGAGAAGGAGGTTTGTGAGTGTCGTTAGATCTTGACATCAACGCCATTCTCAGGCGTGTGGCCGAAATTGTCATCTTCGAATTGAAGCTTCAGGAAGTGACCCCGGAAACCTTCGATCCGAACATGGACCTGGTGGACGAACTGGGGATTGACAGCATGGATCTGGCCACGATCGCCCTGGCTTTGCAGGACGAGTACGATATTGAAATCGATGAAGATGACTATCCGGGTTTGAAGAATCTTGCCCTCATTGCCCGGTATATTGAAGACAAGCTGGCCGGAAATTCGGCCGCCCATTGAGATGACTCTTGCCAATTCAACAGCGTCGGAAGGGCCCGCGCGACTTTTGACGAGACCGATTCACCCCCCGGAGCGGAAATGGAAATTTTCCGAACTCCTGGCCGATCCCCAGGTGCGGGAACGCTGGGAGAAGGTGCGGAGGTATTTCTTCCTCCGGGAGTCGACGTTTGACATGACCAACCGCTGCAACCTGCGGTGCGACGGCTGTTACTATTATGCCGGGGTCAAGCCCCTGGCGCGGGAAAGCGGAGATCCGGAGGCGTGGCGGAAGCTCATGCGGGCCGAGAAGGACCGCGGGATTACCTATGTGGTGCTGGCCGGGGCGGAGCCCTCCCTGGTTCCGGAACTTCTCTCCGTCTGTTACGGGGAAATTCCCCTGGGAGCGATTGCAACCAACGGCTTCCGGAGGATACCCGAGGCGATCGGCTACAGAATTCATGTCTCCATCTGGGGCAACGACGCCACGAGCGCCCGCGTCCGTCAGGCCGACCACCTGATGGAGCGGCAGATCGACCATTACGGCGGCGATCCCAGGGCGGTTTTCGTTTACACCTTTACGAAAGAGAACATCGAGGAAGCCGGCTCCGTTGTGGAAACGCTGGCTTCCCGTGACTGCCGGGTGACCTTCAACATGTTCTCCGCGCCGCTGGGATATAAAGGGCCGCTGCGCCACGACCCTGGCTCCCTGGCGCGCGTCCGACAGGTCATGGGAGAGTTGCTGTGGCGCCATCCCCGCCACGTGGTGTTTTCCCCTTACAACATCATGGTTCACACCCATCCATCGAGCCTCAATGACCTGTATCGCTGCCCCTATCCCCGGAGAAACGCCTCCACGGAAATCGGCCTCGGCCGCTCCTTCCGGCAGTATCGAACAGACCTGACGTGGGACCGGGAGGCGGCCTGCTGCGTTCCCGATACGGACTGTGCGGATTGCCGCCACTACGCGGCGGGAAGCGCGGTGGTCACGGCCCGGCTCTATCGCCATGTGACGGACCCCCTGACGTTCCGCTCGTGGCTGGATTACGTGGATACCTATCTGGCCGTCTGGGTGACGGGCTACGAGAAAGGGGAAAATCTCTGCAACGAACTTGTTCCGCCCCCGGTATTCAGGCTGGAATCGCAGTAAGGAAACGTTCCCCTTCGGGGATTCAATGAAGTTCAACCGGCAGGCTGAAAGGAAAAGCAAGGAAAAGGGCTTAAGCGAGTCGGCCGGATCGAGGAAATATGAAAACCGTCAGCTCTCTCCTGGATGAATCCTGGTACGCACGGTATCGGAGAATCTCCAGCCTCAACATCCGCAGTTCCATCTATGATGTGACCAATCGCTGTAATCTCCGCTGCAAGGGATGCTTCTTCTTTTCCTCGGGCGAACACGAGGCCGCCCAGGAGGAAGGGGACCTGGGCAAGTGGGAAGCCTTTATCGACCGGGAAAGGACGCGGGGGGTCAACCTGGCGATCCTGATCGGCGGCGAGCCGACGCTCACCATGGACCGCATCGAAGCGTTCTACAAGAGGCTGCCCACCTATGTCGCCACCAACGGATTGATCCGTGTGCCCCGGGAGCGGTTCCCTGGTCTGATGATCGGAATTTCCCTCTGGGGTGACGCCGACGACGAGAAGCGGCTCCGCGGGAAGGACACCTTCGCGATTTCCAGCCGGAACTACGAAGGCGACCCCTGGACCTACTACCTCTTCACCATAACGCCGCGCCAGGTGGGAAAAATCGAGCCGATCATCCGGCGGATTCAGGGGGTGGGCCTCAAGGTGCACATGCAGCTTCTGTCCAATGACGAAGGGGTCGACGGATTCTCCTGGACGGACGCCCAGCTGCGCGAGGTCCGCTCGGAAATGGACGGCGTGCTGGACCGCTACCCGGAGACGGTCATCTCTTCCAGATACTACCATGAGATCATTACCACGGGGAAGATGTTCGGCCGACCTTTCGGTTGGGCGGAATGCCCCTCCGTCACGGAGCCCATGGACACCCGCGATCCCCGCCCCCGGAGGCTCATCCGTTTCATCCGCTGGGCTTCGGACCTGAAAACCATGCACCGCTGCTGCACTTCGGCGACCCGGGACTGTTCGACCTGCAAGGATGGGGCGGCCCATATGAGCTGGGTGATGGTCAACAAGCGCGAGCACCTGCAAAGTGCCGAGGCGCTCAAGAACTGGATCGAAGTTTATGAAATGTTCGCCAAGCTCTATCGCTTCATTCCCTGGTAGCGGCGCCCTTTATCTCCCCTTTCTTTCCCCTCCGGATCAAAACGTTCCCGGTGTCGGCTTCACCGCCTACTTTCCGGCGGACGCTTTTGTGTACCGGAATTTCCTCCGCCGCGCCGCCGCAATCTTTCGGTGCGCAATTCCCCGTGGAGGCGATGGCCTGTGATTCCCCCCAAATCCGAAGCTGAAGACCTGCCGGTAATCCTGGGCTACGACGCGGTTACCCCCCTGGGCGCCGACCCGGAAGCGGCCTGGCAGCGGGTACTCAAAGGCGAAAGCGGCATCGGGCCTCTGACCCGCTTCCCCCTGCGCAAAGGCTTTCCAGTCCGGGTGGCGGGGGAGGTGGAAGCGATCGGCGACGGCGCCTTTTCCTTCCTGAATCCCCGGGACATGGCCCAGTGGAGCTCGCCGGTTTTCCGCCATGCCCTCCTGGTGGTTCATCGGGCTCTGAAAAAAAGCGGTCTCGAAATTTCCCGCGATGTCGCCCCCCGGACGGCGATTACCTTCAGTTCGGCCATCGGCGGGCTGGACGCGGTCCTTGCAGCAGACCGGCTGCTGCAGAGCGAGGGAAAACTGCCCCATCCCTTCACCAATCCCAACGCCTGCATCAACATGATCGGCGGGAAAATCTCCATCATGACCGGGGCGACGGGTCCGATGACGACGACCATCACCGCCTGCGCCACGGGAGCGACGTCCCTGATCATCGGGGCGCTCTTTCTCCGGCAGGGACTGGCCGATGCGGTCATCTGCGGGGCCGTCGATTTCCCCCTGGTGGAGCCGATCGTGGCGGGCTTTGCCACCATGAACGGCGCCTACCGGCCGCGCGCCGGGGAAGCGGACGAACCGCCCGGGAAGGCCAGCCGTCCTTTCTCCCTCCATCGCCGGGGTTTCGTTGTCGCCGAGGGGGCGGCCTGCATCCTGCTGGGTACAAAGGCCTTCGCCAGGGCCCATGGCCTGCCGTGGAGCCTGGAAATGGCCGGCTGGAGCATGAACGCCGACGCTTATCATTTCGTGGCCCCCAATCCTGAGACGGTGCAGCGATGCGTCGAAGAAAGCATACGATCCGCCGGCCTGGCCCCTCGGGACATCCAGGCAATCAACGCCCACGGCACTTCCACCAAGGTGGGCGACCAAGTGGAGGGGGAGGTGCTGCGCCGGGTCTTCGGAAAGGGGCTTCCCCCGATTTCGGCGAACAAGTCCCAGATGGGCCATGCCATGGGAGCCTCCAGCGCCATCGAGATCACGCTGGCGCTGGAGGGGATGCTCCAGGACACGGTGCTGCCGACGATCAATTACGCCCCGGACCCCGAGATTCCCCTGGATACCATTCTCAGGGAGGTCTGTGCCTTGGAACAGGAGCATATGCTGAAAAACGCCTTCGGCTTCGGCGGCTGCAACGCCTGCATCGTTTTCCGGCGAACGGCCTGATGCCCCGGAATGGAGAGAGGCGGGAGCGGAATGATCCGGCTTCATAAAAATCCTTTGCAAAATTCTTCAGAGTTCCTCAAGATGGCTTTCCCGAATATGGGGAATTCAAGAAGGGATCAGGGATTCCGGTTCCGGGAGGTGACGGCATTCGGAGGCGCCCTCCGGTGAGCGGACGGGGAGGCCGCAGAAGCTGGAATTGGACGGCAACCGGCCGGCAGAGTAAGGATTCCGCCCTTCCGTGAAAGGTTCACGTTTCAGGAAGATGAAGGCTCCGAAAAACAGGCGCGTTTATGTAATCGGCTATGGCGCGGCGACGCCGCTGGGGGCGACCTTTGCCAAAACCTGGGAGCGGGCGGTCCGGGGCGAGGCGGGTTTCCGGAAGGTGACCCGCTGCGAGGTCCGGACCCTGTCCGATGTGGTCGGTGAAATCCCCGACTGGGATCCCCGCTCCCTGGATTTTGTGGACGAAAAGGAAATCTACAACTGGAATGCCGCCTTCGTGATCCTGACCATGGCCGTCTGCCAGGAAGCCCTCCGCCATGCCGGCCTTCCCATGGTCCCGGAAACGGCGCCGCGCACGGCCTGTCTCGTCGGATCGGCCCTCAACGGCGCCGATGCCTTCCGGATCGCGGTCAACAAGCTTACGCAGCAGGGGCCGCGCCATGTCAGCCCCTACCTGCTGCCCAACCTGTGCGCCAATGTCCCCGCGGGAAAGGCGGGGATGCTGCTGGGATTTACCGGCCCCATCTTCTCCCCCCAGGGGGCCTGCGCCTCGGGGAATCACGCCATCGGCCTGGCCGCCCGGATGATCCGTGACGGCGACTGCGATTTCGCCCTGGCCGGCGGGGTGGACATGCCCCTCCTGCCTGAAATCATCCTGGGTTTTGCCAACATGACCGCCACGGTCAAAGTGAGCAGCCGCGATCGGGCCTGGCAGGATTTCGCCCAGGCTTCGCGCCCCTTCAGCATCGACCGGAAGGGGTTCGTCCTGTCCGAAGGTGGGGGCGTGGTGGTCCTGGCCGCCGAGGAGAAGCTCGCGGCTTACGGGCTTACCCCGCGGGCGGAAGTTCTGGGAGTCGGCTGGACCTCCGATGCCTGGCACTTTACCGAGCCCAATCCGGAGACGATTGTCCGGGCGATCCGCGAGACCATCGACGATGCCGGCCTGATGCCGGCCGACGTCCAGTATGTCAACGCCCACGGAACCTCGACTCCGAAGGGGGATCGGACGGAAGTGGAATGCCTGAAGGAGGTGTTCGGGGCGCGACTGAAGAAAATTCCCATCTCCGCCAGCAAGTCCCAGCTGGGCCATACCCTGGGCGCGGCGGCCGCCATCGATGCCGCCTTGACCATCGAAGGGATGCGGCAGGGGATCCTGTTGCCGACGATCAACTACCTTCCCGATCCCGAACTGGAGGAATTTGATTTTGTCCCCAACGAAGCGCGCCGCCGCCGGGTGGAGATCGCCCTGTCCAACGCCTTCGGCTTCGGCGGGACGAACTGCTGCCTCATTTTCCGCGGGGTGAACGGCTGATGCGACCCCGCCCTTTCCGTCCGGAGCCCCTTGAAGAAACCTCCCCCGGCGCCCCGATCTTTGTCCGCGACGCCTCGACGGGGCTGGTCTGGCACCGCTGTTTCTACCGGACCCTCTACGCCGACACGGACCGTTCCCAGGTGGTCTACCACGCCAATTACCTGCGCTACTTCGAATTCGGACGGGCCTCCCTCATGCGGGATGCGGCCTATCCCTACCGGGAGATCGAGGCCGGCGGCTACGTCTATCCCGTGATCGAAATGGGGGGCGCATTCCACCAGCCCCTATTCTACGATGACGCCATGTGGATCCATACCCGGCCCACCGAGCTGGAGCGGGTGAAGCTCCGGTTTGATTATCTCATCACCCACAGCGAAACGGGAGAGCTGATCTGTACGGGTTTTACCCGCCACTGCGCCCTGAACGAGGAGCGCATTCCCGTCCGGATCGATCCCAAAACCGTCTCTCTCTATCTGTCCTTCCCCCGCTGAGCGCCATGGAGCGTTTTCTCCTGGAAATCCCCCTGTCCCCCCATCTGCGGGATCACGCCTTCGATGGGAAAAACATGCTCTCTGCCGCCGAGCTCCTCCACCTCCTGGCCGCCGCCGTTTCCTCGCGGTTTTCCGGGCTGTCCTGCCGGGAATCGGCCGCCGCCCTTTTTTCCCGCTTCCTTATGGTTCCGCCGGGAGAGGAAAAAGTCCTGCCGGTCTGGGTGGAACTGGAGACAAAGGCCGACGGAGCCGTGACGGTCCGTCTGCTCCAGGCGTTCCAGTCCCGCAGCGGTTCCTATTCCCGCCTCCGGGAGCACGTCCGCGTCACGTTCCTGAAGGAGAGTTCCGCGCTTCTTCCCCCTCTCCCTCTTATCGAGGCGATGGCGCTGCCCGGCGACGTCCTGGAAGTTGCCGCCGAACGGCTCTATGAAGAGCTGGTCCCCTTCGGTCCGGCCTACCGGAATATCCGGGGACGGCTGCGCCTCAGCGCCGCAGGAGCCGTCGCGAAACTGCAAACAGACCTGGAGTCCTTCCCCCGTTTGTTTCCCGGGGCCCCCCTGATTGCCGATGCCGCCTTTCATGCCGCCTGTGTCTGGGGGCAGCGCCATGGCGGCCGGGTGGGATTCCCCCTGGGATTCCGCCGGCGGATCATCGGGCAGCTCACCAGACCCGGCGTTCCCTATCTCTGCCGGGTTCTGCCGGCCGGGACCGAAAGGGGAGCGATGCTCTTCGACCTCTGGATATACGACGGCGAAGGCACTCCCTGCGAAACCATCCTGGGCCTCCGAATGGCCGATGTGACCGCCGGGAGGATCCAGCCGCCAAGCTGGATCCGGGAGTCTTCATGCTGATGGACTTCTGGGCTTTGCTGCTGCTTTCCTACCTTGCAGGCTCAGTCAACTTCGCCATCCTCTTCTTGAAGCGCGCCGGGCAGGGCGATCCCCGGGATGTCTTCAGCGGCAATCCCGGCGTTGCCAATGTCCACCGGTCGGCTGGATGGCGGTGGGCGGTGGGGATTCTGATCCTGGATGTCCTCCGGGCGATGCTCCTGGCGTGGCTTGCCCTTCGCTTTCTTTCTCTCCCGCTGATCCCCTGGATCGCCTTCGCCCTGGTCCTGGGCAATCGCTTCCCCTGTTTTCACGGCTTCCGGGGGGGGAAGGGGGTGGCCGCCTACCTGGGATTCGCGGCTCTTCTGACTCCCTGGATTTCACTCTTTTCCGTTCTGCTCTGGCCCGTCTTATACCGGCTGACGCGCCTTACCTTCCTGGCATCCTTTGTCATGATCTTCTGCCTGGCCGCCGGGGTGATCCACCGCTGCGGCCAGGCGTCATCGTCCTGGGCGGCCACCGGCGCGACGGTGCTCCTCATCGTCTGGAATCACAGGAAAAATATCTCGTCCCTCGGAAAAGGTTCCGGCAAATGAGACCTTGCATTCCCTATCGAAACTATGGCAAATAAATTTTTAATAAAGAAGGGAAACCGGTCAAGGACAACTCCCGGGAATTTTTGCAGACGAAGGATGAATTCGGGATGGAGGAGGTAGACTCATGTGGGAATATACGGATAAGGTGAAAGAATTTTTCTTGGAGCCGCGCAACGTGGGGGAAGTGGAAAACCCCGACGGGGTGGCGGAAGTCGGTTCCATTGCCTGCGGCGACGCGCTCAAACTGACGTTCAAACTGGATGAGAACAAGCGGATCACGGAAGCGAAGTTCAAGACTTTCGGCTGCGCCAGCGCCATCGCGTCGGCCTCGGCCCTGACGGAGATGGTCAAGGGGCTCACCGTGGAAGAGGCGGCAAAAATTACGAATCAGGACATCGCCGATTTCCTCGGCGGGCTGCCCCAGGAAAAGATGCACTGCTCGGTCCTCGGACAGCAGGCGCTGGAAAAGGCGATTGCCTTTTACAAAGGGGGGCCGCCGGTGTCGGAGGCCAAGGAAGGGGAGATCGTCTGCGAGTGCTTCGGCGTGACGGACCTGGAAATCGAGAAGGCCGTGCGGGAAAACAACCTGACCTCCGTGGAAGAGGTGACGAACTATACCAAGGCGGGCGGCGGCTGCGGAAGCTGCCACGAAAGGATTCAGGAAGTTATTGACAGGGTGCGAGCCGAAGTCCGCGAACCCGTCCGACCGAAACTGACGAACATCCAGAAGATCCGTATGATCGAGGCGGTCCTGGATCGGGAAATCCGTCCCTCCCTGAAAACCGACGGCGGAGATGTGGAACTCGTCGACGTGATCGGCAACCGGGTGCTGGTGGCGACCCGCGGGGCCTGCGCCGTTTGCCGGGCGTCACAGCAGACGCTGAAAGGCTTTGTGGAGGTCAAACTCCGGGAACTGGTCTCTCCGGACCTCAATGTCGAGGAGGTGACGGCATGACGACGATTTATCTGGACAACAACGCCACCACCCAGGTGGCGGCGGATGTGCTGGCGGTGATGCTTCCCTATTTCGGAAACCTGTACGGCAATCCGTCGAGCATGCATACCTTCGGCGGGCAGGTTAACATTCGGATCCGGGAAGCCAGGGAACGGGTGGCCGCGCTGATCGGCGCCTCTCCCGATGAAATCATTTTCACCAGCTGCGGGACGGAAAGCGACAACACGGCCATCCGCTCGGCTTTGGCCTCCTATCCGGAACGGAAGCACATCGTGACCAGCCGGGTGGAGCATCCGGCCATCCGCTCTCTCTGTGCCCACCTGGCCAAGGAAGGCTGCCGGGTGACGGAAATTCCCGTGGACAGCGAAGGCCGCCTCAACATGGATGCATACGAGAAGAGCCTGACGCCGGACACGGCCGTCGTCAGCCTCATGTGGGCCAACAATGAGACGGGCGTGATCTTTCCCGTGGAGCAGGCGGCTGACATGGCCCGCAGCCGCGGCATCCTCTTCCACACCGACGCCGTCCAGGCCGTCGGCAAGATTCCCATTGATATGAAGAACAACGCCATCGACATGCTCTCTCTTTCCGGGCACAAACTCCATGCCTCGAAGGGAGTCGGCGTTTTCTATCTTCGCCGTGGAACGCGCTTTTCGCCCTTTATGATCGGAGGTCATCAGGAGCGGGAGCGCCGCGGGGGGACGGAGAACGTGCCGAGTATCATCGGCTTGGGGAAGGCCTGCGAGCTGGCGGCTCTGCACATGGAAGAGGAAAACACCCGGGTTCGGCAGCTGCGGGACAGGCTGGAGAGCGAACTGCTGGCCAGGATTCCCCATTCCCGGGTCAACGGCGATCCAATTCAGCGCCTGCCCAACACCACGAACATCAGCTTCGAGTTTGTGGAAGGGGAGGGCATCCTCCTCATGCTCGATCGGCACGGCATCTGCGCCTCCTCCGGCTCGGCCTGCACCTCGGGATCGCTGCAGCCTTCCCACGTTCTGCGGGCCATGGGAGTCCCCTTTACGATGGCCCACGGGTCGATCCGGTTCAGCCTGAGCGTCGAGAATACGGAAGAGGAAATCGACCAGGTCATCGAGAACCTGCCCGGCATCATCAGCCGGCTGCGTGACATGTCGCCCTACTGGCAGGCCGGGGATAAAGCCTGCGCTGCCACGATATAACGGCGGCAGGGCGGTTGCGGAAAGGAATAACGCCATGCGGCGGCCCCCCACGGGGCGCCTCACGGTTAAAACAGACAAAAAAAGGGCGGAACCCGGAAGAGAGGGGTTCTGCCCTTTTTTGTGAAATCCATTGCGATGGCCTTTGCCTGAGGTGACTGTGCAGGACGTCGACGGCGCGCGGGCGTGTCCGATGCCTGTTCAGAGCAGGCCGGTGCTAAAGTACCGTTCTGCTCGATCGGGAAGCACCGTGGCTATGATCCAGTCCGGATTTTCAGCGGCGATCTGCCTTGCAGCCCATACATTAGCTCCCGATGAAGTTCCGCATAAAAGAGAATTGCTTGCTGCAAGCCCACGCGTCGTCTCAATCGCATCGTCATCGGAGACTTCAATAATCCTGTCTATCAGCGAAACATCCAGGATGTCGGGTATAAATCCGTCCCCGATTCCCTGAATCTGATGCAAGCCCGGCTCATGACCGAGAAGCGCGGATACATTTTTGGGTTCAACAGCCACAATGGTTACCTCAGGTTTTTTCTTTTTTAGATAGGATCCAATCCCCTGAATGGTTCCGCCGCTTCCGATCCCTGAGACAAAGGCATCGATTTTATGGTTCGCCTGCTCCCAGAGTTCCGGTGCGGTGTGCTCGTAGTGTGCCAATGCGTTGGTGTAATTCTTAAATTGATTCGGCATATAGGCATTGAATTCTTCAACAAGTTCTTCCGCTTTTGATATGGCGCCGGAGATGCTTTCCATATCCGGGGTCAGCACGAGATTCCCGCCAAGAACCCTGATGATATGCTTTCTCTCTTCACTCATTCCTTCAGGCATTACAATAAAGACCTCATACCCTTTTGCCACCCCGATGAGTGTTATTCCAATTCCCGTATTGCCTGATGTCGGTTCAATGATCTTCATCCCCGGTTTCAATGTTCCATCCCGCTCTGCCGCTTCGATCATCGAAAGGGCGATACGGTCTTTTATACTTCCCCCGGGATTGAGAAATTCGGCCTTGGCCACGATATTTTCGTTTCTCAGTCTGATTAAAGGCGTATTTCCTATGAGGTCAATCGGATCTTGTGTTTTCATCATTCCTTTCCTTTCTTTAGCGGCTTTGCGGTGTGCGACATGATCGAGCTGAATTTGCAGTCAGCCCTGTTCATCCAGGGGCTATGATCCCGCCGAAAGGTTCGGCATCGCAACGGTCACGACGTCTGAACGGTCGGACGGCGAAGTAGAACTCCACGGCTTTCTTGATGCGCCTCAGGCCGCCCGGAAGCGGTCATCAAAAGTCCCAGGCGGAGGGGCCGTTCCGGGCTCAAGGCTGAACCTTTCTCGAAACATCCGTTCGCGGCAGAGGCGCCGACCGACCGAGGAGTCTGCGGAAGAGCTTCCCCAGGGCATAGCGGCTCAAGACGTTCAGGTAATGGGGAGCGCGGGAAAGCCAGGCGCCGACGAGAAAAACGACACAGGAGAGGCCGTAGATTGCCGGTCCGCCGATGACGGCAATCAGGGGCTCCTGCCGGTGGACGGCCAGCATGCCGAAGGCGGCGACGGCGGGCCAGCCCAGGAGGTAACTGAATCCCATGAGGAAAAGCCCGGCAATCAGCCGGGGCGTCGGCCGTTCCCGGAATTCCGAGAGATCCGCCGGCTGTTCGAGGAGGCTCCGGACGGATTCTTTCCCGGCAAGGCGTTCCGCGATTTTCCCCATCATGGCGAAGGCCTTTGCGCCGGAATTCCGGGCAGCTCCGTTTCCAGGCCTTCCAGGAGCAGGAAGGAATAATGGCGGGCCAGAAAATGGTTGCAGATCAGGACGGTTTTGATCTGTCCGGGCCGGGATGACGGTTCCGCCAGAACGGAAGGCGGGATCCGCTGATTTTTCAGGATGCGGGCGCCCAGCCAGAGGCCGAAGGAAGAGGCGGTGGCATATTCCCCGCAGAGATGCTTGAAGCGCACCTCTCTCGCCTGCGGCAGGTAATCCCGGCGGATCGCCTGGTTCCAGGCATCCCGTGAGACATCGCCGCTTGCCCCGTTGACATAGACGTCGATGGCCGAAGGTTCCAGAAGATTCTCCCCCAGGAAGCATTCCAGGGCCCAGGAGAGTTCTCCGTAGTCGGCCGGCCGATAAACGGACCGGACCGCCTTGAGGCGGCACAGGGTTTGGGGCTCAAGGGTTGAGGAAAGGAGGAAAAAGGCGACGCCTTCGCCCTGGAGCGTCCCCGCGGTCCTGGTGTCGAAGAGTTCGAGATTGTTCCCGCTGTCGGGCTTCAGGTACCCGAGCCTCACATAGTCGCTGTACTGAACTGGGGAAAACTCATCGAATCCGCCCACCAGAACGTTCTTCGCCTCCCCCTCGCTTAGAAGCAGGAGGGCGTCCCCCAGGGCGCTCTCGAAGGCGAAGCCCTTGTTCACATAGGTGTTGTTGTAGCCCGTGCAGCGGAAGGAAAGGGCCAGCAGGCCGGAAAGGGCGTTGTAGGTGCTCTGCATGAAGTACGTCGGTGTGAGCTGCTCCTCGCGCTGCTCCAGGACTTCCCTCAGGAATTTGACCACATCCCCCTGGAGGCCGTAACCTGTTGCCGTGATGATGGCGTCAGGAGACTCCAACCGGGCCTCCCGCAGGCAGACCACGGCGGAGGCCAGCCCCATCTTGAGCATCCGGCTGAGCCGCCTCAGCTTCAGGGGATGGATGTAATCCTTGAAATCGGGGAGCGCGCAGGGCAGTAGATTCCCGTCATAGCGGTGGATTTCGTCGAGAAATACGCCGTTGTCATAGGTCCTTTGCGGTGAGATGGCCCCGGCGCCGTTGATATACATGGGCTTTCCTGTTCCTTTCACGGGCACTTGGAAAAAAGGAGCGACGCCGTACTGCCGCCGAAGCCGAAGGAGTTGGACAGGATGTTCCTCAGGGCGGCCGGTCGTTTCAGCTCCGTAAGCGGCCGGATGGCCAGCTCTTTCATGGGCTGCTCGAAGTTCAGGTTGGGGAAGAGGACGCCATGCTGGAAGGCCAGCAGGCAGAAGGCCGCTTCCACGCTTCCCGAGGCCGCCATGAGGTGCCCCGTATAGGGTTTTGTGGAGCTGAAAGGCGGCGGGCAGGCACCGAAGAGGGTCTGGATCGCCAGCCCTTCCGCAAGGTCGTTGTTTTCCGTGCCCGTACCGTGTGCGTTGATGTAGTCGATGTCAGCGGGCTCCAGCCCGGCTCGGGCGACGGCCTCTTTCATCGTCGCCAGCGCCCCCGCCCCGTCGGGCGAGGCAGCGGTCTGGTGGAAGATGTCATTGAGGTTGGCGTAGCCCTTCAGCTCAGCCAGGGGCTTGCCCCCCCGTTGCCGAAGGGCTTCCCCTTCTTCCAGGACGAGATAGGCCGCCCCCTCTCCAAGGTTCAGGCCGTTGCGGTTTTCATCGAAAGGGCGACAGGCCTTCCGGTCCAGGATCATCAGCGAATGGAAGCCGTTGAGTGTCACCTTTCCCAGGGCATCGGCCCCGCCGCAGATGGCGCGTTCCAGGACGCCCTGGGAAATCAGCCGGGCGCCGAGGATCAGCGCATTGGCCGCCGAGGAGCAGGCGGTGCTCAGCGTGGCCAGGTAGCGCCGCATCCCGAAAAAGTGCGCCAGGCGCTCCGTATGCTCCCCGGCATCAGCGGCGTCGAGATAGGCAAGGAATTCCCCCGTCTTCTGGTGGTCCTGCAATTCGTGGTACCACGTTTCCAATTCCCGGATTCCGCCGGCCGTGGTGGCGGAAATCAGGCCCGCCTCTTTCACCTCCCCGGCGGAAAGGGCTGCGGCGCCGATGGCTTCGCCCATCGCAATGAGGGCGATCAGGGCCGTCCGCGTATAACCCGCGTCCGACGGCACCCCGGCCAGCTCGCAGAGGGCGGCGTCGGACCGTTTGATTTCAAAGGCGGGAATCTCCTCCCGGTGGACGGTTTCGAGGAAATCCAACCTGCCGAAACCGCTTCTCCGCCCGATGAGGGAGCGATAGTTCTCTTCGGCGTTGCCGCCGATGGCCGTCAGAACACCGTATCCCGTCACGAAGATCCGGCGGCTCATGCCTTCCCCTGCTGCCGCACGAAGGCGGCCAGCGTCCGGATATCGGCGAAAATTTTCCGGGCCACCTTGGAATCGGTGATCTTGATCCCGTAATTCTTGTCCAGCCAGACCACCAGCTCCAGGGCATCGATGGAATCGAGGCCCGTGTGGGGGCCGAAAAGAGGGGTATCGGGATCGATGGCCTCGGCGATCGAGCTGTCGATGTTCAGACAGTCCACGATCTGCCCTTTCAGCCGGGTTATCAGTTCTTCCAACGTATCCGTCATGGGGTCATCACCGTCCAAGGGATTTCAGGACACCGTCCTGGATTTATGAATTAAAATGCTCAGCGCCAGGGCCGTCAAGGAAAAAGTGAGCAGCTTGTAAAGCTCGGGCAGAATGGACGCCGTTGCGGCATTGCGCAGGAAAAGATCGTTGAAGGCCGTCAATCCCCAGTTCAGCGGGGAGTAGGGGGTGAGTGCCTGCATGCTCTCCGGCATGACAAAGACCGGCACCCAGATGCCTCCCAGGGCGGCAAGGATGACCACCGAGATGGAGCCGAAGGCCAGGGCCTGCTGCGGGGTCCGGAAAAAGACCGCGATGAGCAGCCCGTAGCCTGTCGCCGCCATGGCCACGGCAAAGCCCGTCAACAGGATCCCGGCATAGTTTTCGCCCAGGATCAGGCGGTCCAGTCCCAGCAGGGGCATGCCGTAAAGACCGACGCCGATCATCATCAGCAGTTGGAGAAGGCAGACGAAGAGGTAGAAGAGAAACTTGCCCATGATCACGGGGAACTGGGAGCCGGCGATGAGGCGCAGGCGCAGCATGCTGCCTTCCTCCCGCTCCTTGATGAGGTTGCCCGCCAGGGGAAAGAGGATGAAAAACATGGCGAACATGGACCAACCCGGCACGTTGTGCTGCACGGAGTTGAGGGCGATCCCCCGGGCGCCGTCCTCGGCTTCCCGCTGGCTCACGGTGATCATTCCGGAAAGTTCCATCTTCAGTTTCGGCTTTTCCGTCGTTTTGCTCAGGTACTGCTGCACTTCCTCCATGAACCCGTCCGCCTGCGCCCGGACCGCCATTTTATCCAGGGCGCTCACGAGCGTCTGCCGGTAGTTGGGCTTGATCGCGGGATCAAAGAGGAGCTGAAGGTCCACGGAGGGCAGGGCTTTTCCGTCGGACTTCCGCTCGCTGAAACCGTAGTGGGCCAGGAGCCGGTTGACGGCCTGCCGATTTTTTCTCTGCAAGCGGCTGCTCGCGTTTTCAGGAATGATCACGACCGCCTTGTATTGCCCGCTGCGGACCAGGCTTCGCGCCCTCTGGACCGTCAGGGGGCTGCCGTCAAGCTTCCGAATGACGGAGAGGTTCGCCGAAGTTCGAAAGGTATTCTCCAACTGGGAGCCGAGGGAACCGCCGTCCTCGTCAACAAGGAGGACTTCGATCCGGGTTTCCTGCCAGCCGCGGAAGGTGTTGTCCTGGATCAGGGCCATGACGACAACCAGGGCCAGGGGCATGAGGAAAATCAGGGCCAGCCCGCCCGGATCGCGGATCAGCAGGAGGAATTCCTTCTTCAGCGTTGCCCAGACTTTCAATCGCGCACCTCCCTGCCGGTGAGGCGGAGAAAAAACTTTTCCAGGGAGCCGCTGCCGCCGTTACCGGCCAGCAGGTCGGCGAGGCTTCCGTCGGCGATGAGCCGCCCTTCGTCAAGGATGGCAAAGCGCGAGCAGACCCGCTCCGCCTCCTCCAGGAGATGGGATGAATAGATGATCGTGACCCCTTGGGCGTTCAAGGCCAGGAGATATTCGAGGATCATCTTCCGGGACTGGACGTCCACCCCGGAGGTCGGTTCGTCAAGGATCAGCAGGCGCGGAGAATGGAGGAGCGCGGCGATCAGGTTGAGCCGCCGCTTCATCCCTCCGGAAAAGCGGGCGACACGGGCATGGGTCTTTTCCGCCAGTCCGAAAAGCTCCAGGAAGCGGTCCCTCTGCCGGCGGATCGTCGGCCCGTCGAGGCCGTACATTCTTCCGAAGTAGGACAGGTTCTCGGCGGCCGTCAGGTTGGGGAAAAGGGCGATTTCCTGGGGGGCGACACCGATCCGCCTCCGGATTTCCCCTCCCTGCCGTCGGGCGTCCCGGCCGAAGACCGAGATGCGTCCCCCGTCGATCTTGAGCAGGCCGCACAGGGCCATGATCGTCGTGGATTTCCCCGCTCCGTTGGGGCCCAGAAGGCCGAATACGTCCCGCTCCCGCACGGTAAAACTCAGGTCCTCCACCGCGGCTTTCCGCGAGCCCCGGTAGATCTTTTTCATTCCGGAAACCTCGACAATCTCAGGAGCGCTCATGAGACGGCCTTTCTCAGTTCGGTGAGAATCTGCTGTTCCCGGTCGGCGATTTCAGAAACGATCTCGGACATCTGGCTGTAGGATTCCGCTTCGCTGCTGCGGTTCTTGATGATCCGCCCCGCGATGACGGCAAAATCGCGCCAGCGGTCGCCGTTTTCCGTCATCGCCTGCGACAGCTCCTCCAGGCGGTGATTCTCGAGGATCTCGGCTGCTTCCTGGAGGAAGGCTGCGTAGATGAACCGGAAACCTGCGCCGCCCGTCCCGATTTCCTCCTGCATCCGCACCACCTGACCCAGGTAGAGCGCCGCCGTTCTGCCGCCAAGCCGTTCCGGCCACCGCTTGATCTGCCGGGAAAGATACCGGATGCCGCGGATGCCGATGAGCGGAATGGGAAAGTCGAGCATCTCGCGGCAGCTCTTCCGGATCCCCTTGAGAATGGGTCCGGCCAGGTCGATCCTGCTGGGGACCTTGAGGGGATAATACATCTGCCCCCGGGGCTGGAAAATGCCCCTGGCCCAGCGGGAGCGCATCAGCTCCGCATAGGACATGACCTCCGGGTTCTCCATCACCGGATCGCTGACGAGATAGCGATCGTCTTCCTTCCCGTAGACAACGATATTGTGGGCGTTGAAATGGAAGCGGTAGGGCCGGGGAAAATAGGGCAGATGGAACACCCCCACCTGGAGGCCCACGGGAATGCCGGAGCCTAGAGCCCGGTCGAGGGCCTGCATCGACTCTTCCTTGCTGCGGAATTTTCTCCGGTAGACTTTGATGCCCAGCGAAGCCGCCGTCCGCGTGAAAATGAGGCCGGGCAGAGGGCGGTAGGAAGTGACCGGCACGCCGTTGAATTTCAGAAAGGGCAGGTAGATGAAAAAGAGGCCCGAGGCGAGGCCGAAGGCCATGGCTTCACTGATGTCGATGCCGTAATACCGCAGCAGGTTCGAGGTGACGCCGTTTTCGCAATGGGCCGCCTGCTGGTGATGGAAATTCATCTTCATGGACGGCCGCCGGAGTCGGGCGGGGAATCGGACTTGCCGGGCCAGTCGGCCAGCTCCACGGGCGGAATGCCGAAGGCCTCGGCGTATTTCGCCAGGGTGGCTTCGTCCAGCGTTTTGAAGCGGGAGGGGTCCAGGTGGGCCTTGATCTTCCGTTTCGGGATGTCCGTGTACTGAGAGAGCAGTTTGACATCGAACATCCCTTTCGCCATGAAATAGGCAAGGGGACTGACCCGGCCGGCCAGCACGAGCCGTCGGGCTTCTTCAGCCTGTTCTTCGATCTGCTCCCAGGCCTGCAGCAGGGCGGCGTTTTTGGGGTCCCATCCCGTGCTCAGCGCCCGGACGTAATTTCCCTGTTCGTCGAGGGCGTAACAGACTTCGCGCGACCGTCCTTCCAGCAGCTGAGCATCGTCCTGTGGCACCTGGTCCCGCTTCATTGTCAGCAAACCGTCAGCAGCACATTGGCGTAGGAAAAGCGGGCGCTCTCCGGAATGACGCCCAGGATCTTCATGCCCCTCTCGAGCCTGCCGGAATGGAAAAGCTCCTCCAGCATCAGGTAAATGGAAGCGCTGCCCACATTGCCCACCCGGGTCAGGTTGGTAAACCAGCGGTCTCGGGGGATGGGAAGGCCCTGCTCCTTCAATTCCTCCTCCAGCGGCGTCCGGAAGAATTCGGAGGAGAGATGAGGCAGGAAAAAGTCGATGTCCTTGGCCTCGATTTGGCGGCAGTGCAGCGATTCGGCGATGTTGCGAACCCCCAGCTTGACGATGTGCTTTTCCAGGAGCGAGACGTCCTGCTTGATGGCGAAGACCGATGAATCCAGCCAGGAAGAAGGAGGCAGCGTCTTCCAGCCGATCAGCCGACCCTCGGCGTCCTTTTCGGCACCGGCATACATGCAGACGTCGAGCTCGCCGGCGAAGGAGCGGATATCGATCCAGTCGATCCGGAGAGAAAGGCCGTCACCCTCCGCCGGCCGGGACTGAAGCAGCATGGCCCCGGCGCCGTCGGAGAGCATCCAGCGCAGGAAATCCTTTTCAAAGGCCAGAATCGGCCGTGCTTCCAGTCGGGATTGATGGGCAATCTCGGTCTCGAAATTCCGGTCCAGAAGGAGGGGCGAGACGAGTTCCGAAGCCGAGCAGACGGCGTTGGAAGAATTTCCGCTCAGGAGAGACAAGAGGCCGTATTTCAACGCCTGCATCCCGGAACAGCAGACGCCGGCGGTGGAAACAATCTCGATTGACGGGCCGCCAAGACTGCCCTGGACCATGGCGGCATGGGAGGGAAGGAGCTGGTCGGGAATCGAGGTGCCGCAGCACAGGAGCTCCATGTCCCGCAGGCCGAAGGAAGGGGTGAAGAGTTTCCGGATGGCGTGGGCGGCCAACTCCGCGTTGGAATGGGTCAGGCGGCTCTCTTCGTCCAGGGCGTAGTGCCGGGAGGTGATCCCGTTGTTCTTCAGAACAATCTTGCGGGCGCGCGACGGCCTGCCGTTGATCCGGCCCAGGAAGTCTTCCATCCGGTCATTGGCGATGGGGTCATTGGGAAGATAGCGGGCGATGTTCGTGATGTAGGCGTGGGCGGGCATCAATCCTCACTCGACTTTCTGTTTCTCAACTTCATCAGCATCCCAAAAAAGGAATTGAGCGGAGAGGCCACTGCCAGGGCAAGAACAAGCTCCACAAGGAATAGGTTCAGCAGCAGCCTCCTTAAGTTGGGCGCTTTTATAATCACCTTTGACCATAATGTAAAGATTTTCTTGCCGCGGCGTTCCAGCCGAACCAGTGAAGGGTTAGGTTCGGCAGCCAAGAGTTTCCTGAGTTCTTCTTCAAGACAATCCAGCCTGTTTCGGAGAAGCAGCGGCCCGATGGCCTCTCCGAAGCGCTTTGCCCCGGAGATGTCGGCTTCGGATACCCCCGGCGGCGGGAAGAGACCGAGAAATCGGTCCTTTTTCCCCGAAAACATCCAGTAGACGATGGTGACGACGCTGGCGAGGTTTGGCGCCCGGTCGACCAGGGCGATGGCGCCGCATGGTCGACCTCCCCGCCTCTCGATCTGGTCTTTGACCGTCGAATAGGCTTCCACCCACATATTCCGCGCCCCGATGACGGTCAGAACGTTCCCTCCTTGAAAAAGTTGCTCTGCGGCGGGACTTTTCAGGAAGGAGGAGACGGGAAGGGAGGGGGACAGATACCAGGGCTGGAAGGCGAGGATGATCAGGTCATAGGATGGTGGGTCCTTGAGCTCCACCGCTTTGAGGGGGATGGGGGCCGCGGCGACGGATTCAGGGAAGACGTCCAGAAAACGGCGGAGGGTCCAGGGAAAAGGGAACGGTCTTTCCGGCTGAATTTCCAGGTAGGAGATCTGAAAATCGGAGCTGCCGGCCAGGGGCGAAAGGAGAGAATCAAGGATGCGTTTCAACTGACCCGTCTGGGTATAGTAGACAACCAGTATCGTCTTCATGAAATCAGGCGAATGATCTCTTCTCGGGAAATGGGACGGCTTGATCCCAGGTTAGGGGTGGTGCGATATCCGCAACGAGTCCGGGTGGTGTTATTCCCGGAATCCGGCATGACCGCTGATTGAAAGATTGCCTGCAAAACAGGCAATCTGTTAAAGGGCTTTTTATTTTTGCCGCTTCCAGGTGTTTTTTCACAGAAATCCTCGTCGTTATCCACAAAGGCTGTGGATGTTCCTTCATAACTTCCTTAAATCCGAATTTAAAGGGATATTTTTCCCGGCGCACCCTGGTTCCGAAGGCGCATCAGGGCGACTCTTTTCCCTGTCCCCACCGGATGATGGCCTGATTTTTCATTCCTGCTCCCCGGGATTGAGCAGCTCCTCGATCCGCCGGCGGTCGATCTTGCCGGTGGGGGTTGCGGGGATGCTCTCCACCGGAAGAATCCGCCGGGGCAGGGCATAGGATTCAAGAATTTCAGCCAGACGCTGCCGTATCTCTTCCCGATCCAGGGAGCCGACCACGAGGGCAACGATCTCCAGCCGCCGCCCCCGGATTTCAGGGAGGGTCAGGACGAGGGCGTCTTCCATTCCGGGCAGCAGGAGAATCTTTTCGCGGATTTCCGCCAGGTCTACCCGCTTCCCGGCGACCTTGACGATCTCATCGGCGCGGCCCAGGAGTTTAAAGCACTCCGGCCCCAGGGAGGCGACCCGATCTCCCGTGACGAAAAACCCATCCTGATCCCGGGGCAGATCCCCCGAAAGAAAGGGCGAACGGACGCAGAGCCTTTCCTGGTCAATTTTCCAGGTCACCACGGGAAAAGGGGTCAGCCTCCCCTGGTCATCGGGTGAATCCTGGACGGCGATCCCTCCCGTTTCCGTGGAACCGAAAATCTCTGTGATCGGAAGGCCGGTTTTTTCCCGGAAATGCCGGGCATCTTCAGCCTTGACTTTGCCCGCCGAAGAAAAGGCACGCCGCAGGGTGAAGCGCTCCAGGGCATCGGTGCGCAGGGCATGGTAGTGAAGGGGGACGCTGATCAAAATCGTCGCGCGATGGCGGGCGATGCCGGCAATGATTTCCCTGGGGAAGACGAAGCTTTCCTGTAGAATGCGCGCCCCGGACAGGAAAGGAAGAAGGACGGAAAAGAGCAGCCCGTAGATGTGTTGGGGCGGCACCGTGGCCAGGAGAATGTCCTTCCGCGAAATTTCGAACCGCCGGGCCAGAAAAGCGGCTTCTCCCAGGAGCCCCGCCGGGGTCTTTTCCCAGATCCGTGGCGTTCCGGTCGACCCGCCGGTAAAGAGTTTCATGAAGATCTCGTCAGGCCGGCGCACCGGCTCCGGCATGGCGGCCGCGGGGTGGAATTCCGGCGGCGCGATCCGTTCCAGGCCTGGAAAGGCAGCCTCTCCCCGATCGGAAAGAAGGCCGGCGAAGGGCGAGACCTCCTGGAGTTCCTTTAAGACCGGGATTGAGAAGGCGTGGGGAAGGGCGATGACGGGTCCGCCGGCAAGCGCGGCCAGGACGGCGGCCATGAGAAACCCCCGGTCTTCCGTCCAGAGGCAGATCGCCTGATTTCGCTGGGCGAAGGGCCGAAGCCGCTCCAGCAGGGAAACGGCCAGCCCCTGAATGTCGCCGACGGTATAGCGGGAATCCACACAGGGCGCTGCCGGATCGGCGGTGAAAGCGAACAGGTCTTGATAGAAGGCGTCAGGGCGCGTCATTGGTAGAGCTCCTTTCCCCCAAGGGGGCGATGGCTTGAAGTACCATTGGCATAACGCAGCCTGGAAAAAACGTCAAGAATTTCTCGGGGAATCCGGCTTCCAGGGGCGGTCGACCACTCGGGAAGCCGGTGATTTCCCCTTGACTTCAGGGGAGATTTCTTATCTACTACATCCCGAATTTTCTGCCGGCGGAGAAGAAAGGGAGGCTCATGGACATTGCCGTGGAGACGCTGATTCCCCATCGCGGCCGGATGGCGCTGATCGAAGAACTCCTGGAGGTGGATGAAAACTCCTGCAAAACGGCGGCAACGGTCCGCGAATCCTGGCCCCTTTTCTCCGCGGGAGCCGTCGATGCGCTGGCCCTGGTGGAACTGGTCGCCCAGACGGCTTGCGCCGGGGGAAGCTGGAAGGACCGTTCGGAAGGGGGCCGACCGGGCGGCGGCTGGCTGGTGGGAATCCGGAATGCCGAGTTTTACGTGGATCGGGTCGCCCTTGCCACCCGCTTGATCACCCATACGAGAAATCTGTACGGCCTGGATGATTATCATGTGGTTGAAGGGGCGGTTATGGATGGATCGGCGACGGTTTGCCGGATGACGATCCAGGCGTTGAGGAATGGAGAGCCTGAAACCGGCGGAGGGGAGACTTAATGGAGCAGGATAAGCGCGTCACCGCCCTGGTCACGGGCGCCAGCCGGGGGATCGGCCGGGCCGTGGCCCTCGAACTGGCGCGCGCCGGGTATCATGTGGCGATCAATTACCGGTCCCGGGAAAGCAGTGCGGATGCGGTTGTGGCCCAGATAGAGGCTGACGGCGGCACGGCGGAGAAGCTCCCCTTCGACGTCGCCGATTACGCCGAAAGCCGGCACTGTCTCGAAGAGCTGATCGCCCGCCGGCCGAACCTGGAAGTCCTGGTGAACAACGCCGGAGTCACGGCGGACAACCTCTTCCTGATGATGGACGAGGGCGAATGGAACGGGGTCATCCAGACGAATCTGAACGGCTTTTACAATGTCACGAAACCCGTGATCAAAGCCATGATGAAGGCCCGCCGGGGGTCGATCATTTCCATGTCGTCCCTTTCGGGCTTGGTGGGGAACCGCGGGCAGACCAACTATTCCGCAGCAAAGGCCGGGCTGATCGGGGCGAGCCGATCCCTGGCCGCCGAGGTGGCCCGGCTGGGAATTCGGGTCAACGTGGTAGCCCCGGGCTTGATCCGGACGGATATGACGCACGATCTTCCCCAGGAGAGAATCCGTGAGATGATCCCCATGAGGCGGGTGGGCGAGCCGGAAGAAGTGGCCAGAGTGGTGCGCTTCCTCTGTTCAACGGACGCCTCTTACATCACCGGGCAGGTGATCAGCGTCAACGGCGGCATGTTCTGAAAAATCATGCGGCGAGGCAAAAGAAAGAGTCATTCAGGTAAGCGGGCACTGTTGAAGAAGGGCAATTATTACAAGATGTTCGCAGTCCTGGCGCTGCTGCTGGGCTGCGGGATGCTGGTCGGCTGGGCGGACAACTGGGAAGAGATCCGGCAGGTCTCCGCGGAGGTGTCCGCCGTTCAGGCAGACTTTGTTCAACGCAAGCACCTGAAGATCCTCTCCCGGCCCCTGGTTTCCGAAGGCCGGTTCTATTTCCGCTCCCCCGATTCCCTGCGCTGGGAGTACCTGACTCCCATCCGGAGCGTGCTCCTTCTTTCCCGGGGGGAGGTCCAGCGCTACGTCCAGCAGAACAACCGCCTGGTCGAGGACAGCCGCAGCCGTGTGCAGGTCATGAAAGTCATTCTGCCGGAAATCGCCGCCTGGAGCCGAGGGCGTTTCGATTCCAGCCAGACTTTTTCCGCCTCCCTGAAGCCCGGCCGCAAACCGCGGATTGTCCTGACACCGAAGGACAAAAGCCTCGGGGCCATGATCCGGTCCGTGGAAGTCACCCTGTCGGAAAAGCCCGGCGGGATCGAATCCGTCCGGATCCTAGAAAATGCCGATTCTTCCACGGAAATCGAGTTTAAAAACGTCCGGACCAATGCCCGGCTCGATGACGCTCTTTTCCGGGCCGGCTGATGATGCCGGTTGGCGCGTTTCTGTTGGCGCTGTTCTCCCTGGCGCTGACCGCCTGTTCCCAGGCGCCGGCAATCCGCCCCACTGACGGAATGGAAGGAAGAACCGGCAGGGGCGTTTGCTGCGGGAAGGCATGCCTGCCCTTTGTCCAGGCGCCCTGCAAACTCGTTCATGCCATTGAAGCCCTGCTGCCCGACGGGTCCGCCACGTCGGCCCTGGGCATCGCGGCGGTCGATCCCCAGCGGAATGCCCTCCATTGCGTTCTCATGACGCCGGAAGGGTTTGTCCTCCTTGAGGCGGTGGATGACGGGGAAATGGCCATCCGGCGAGGCGTTGCGCCCTTCAATCATCGGGCATTCGCCGAGGCGCTGATGGCGGATCTCCGCCTTGTACTGCTGCCTCCGCAGGAGCCGCTGCAGGAAGCGGGCGCCGGGAAGGAGGGAGCTGCCATCTGCCGCTATTCCGACCGCAGAGAAAAGATAACCGACGTGATTGACCGGGGCGCGGGTGGTTGGGAGATCCGAACCTACGACACGTCCGGGTTTCTCCAGCGTCGGGTCCGCCTTTCTTCAGCGGGGCCTCCTGGAATCTTCGGGAAGATCGAACTGGATGCCCAGGGTTTTACGGGATATTCGCTGAAGATGACCCTGATCGAGGTTCAAGCCGGGGACTGATTCAAGAGCGCGTCAGCCGGAGGGATAACCGAAAGGATGAAGGTGGGGAGAGACTCAGTCCGGGGCAAAGCCCTGGTCATCGGTTCCGGAATCGGCGGTCTCAGCACGGCGATTCTCCTGGCCAAGCTGGATTACCGGGTCACGGTGATCGAGGGAAGCGCATCGCCCGGCGGCCTGATGCGCGGTTATTCCCGCCAGGGAGTGGATTGCCCCGTGGGGGTTCACTACCTGGGGGCCCTGGGCCGGGGAGAGCCGCTCCGCCGGATTTTTGATTTTCTCGGGGTGGCTTCGGGAATCCCCGTGGAACGGCTGGGCGGGGAGGGGACGATTGACCGCTACCTCTTCGATGACCGGTTTTCCTTTTCCCTGCCGGAAGGGATCGACGCTTTCGAGGACCGGCTGCGGCAGACTTTCCCCGAAGAACAGCGTCCCATATCCGCCGTGATGGCCGGACTGCGGGAGGTGGCCGCCCGGTTGGGCAGCCTGGATCTTCTCCGTTCCCCCGACGGGCATCTCTTTGCCCTGCAGTATACCGATGCGCTTGAGGAGCGGCTGACCCGGCTGGGCTGTTCGGCCCGCCTGCGGGGAGTGCTGGGGGTGGTTACTTTCCTCATGGGACTGACGCCGGTGGACTGCCCCGTCTTTTATCACCATATGGCCCTTGCTTCGCTGCTCTTTTCGTCCTGGCGGCCGGCGGGCGACAGCAACCGCATGATCGCCGCCTTCGTGAACCGGCTGCGGGAACTGGGCGGCACGCTCCTGGTCGGGGATCCCGTGAAGGGGATCCGGATCCGGGAAAAAGCCGTAACCGGGGTCGAACTGCAGTCCGGACGGGAACTGGATGCGCCGCTGGTCGTTGCAGCCATCCATCCGCGCTTGCTGCTGGCCCTCCTGGCGAAGGAGGATGTCCGTCCCCTCTACCGGGAGCGGATCGAAACGCTCCAGGACACGGCAGGCGTCTTTGCCGTCCATCTGGGAGTCGACGCCGCCCGGCATCCCCCCTGGTCCCATAACGTTTACCGCCTCAAAACCGACGCGGCGGGAAGGGTCGGCGGGGAGGGCGTTTTTTATCAGCTCCGACGGGGGAACGGGGACACCAACCTCCTGACCCTGATGACCGCCAGTCACGGCAGCGATTGGCGGCGTTGGGATGGAACGACCTCCGGGCGGCGCGGTGCGGATTACGAGGAGGCAAAGGAGCGGAAGGCGGAGGCCATGATGGAAGAGGTCGGCAGCTTCTGTGGACCCTTTTCCGGCTTGAAAAAACTGGATATCCAGACCCCCCTGACGCTCCGCGACTGGACAAATTCCCCGAACGGATCGGCCTACGGCGTTCTCCGCTCCACCCGGCAGCTTCTTTCCCTGATTTCCCTGCAGCGCCCCGCTGCACGGGGACTGTATCTTGCCGGGCAGAACGCCTGGTCGCCGGGGATTATCGGGACCGTTCTGGGCTCGTTTCAGGTGGTGAAGTCGGTGATCGGCTTCAACCGTTTTCAGGAAGAGCTGATCCGGGGCAGTGAACTGGAAGGACCATAACAATTTATTCCCTGCCGGGCTGGAAGGACAGGCCTCGGGAAAGGAAGCGGGCGCAGGCGGTTTTCATGACGAGGACGGAGATCGAAGAGCATATCCTGGACGTATTTCGCGGCAATTTTGAAATCGAAAATCCACGGCTGGATGACAATCTCCGTGAGGAGCACAATTTCGACAGCATCGATGCCATTGAACTGCTGCTGGAGATCGAGAAAATGCTGGGTTCCGAACTGACCCAGGAAGAGAAGAAGCGGGCCATGGATATCCGGACGATCCGCCAGGTCTGTGATTATATCGAGTCGCTGATCGCCGTCAGGAAAGCCCTTCCAGAAGGCTGATCCATCTTTCGCCGGCGATCCTGAAGAAAAAATAGGGGATTGGTTTTAACGAAACGCAAATGCAGGAAAGAAGAGTTGTCATCACCGCCGGTTCGGCGATCACGCCCATCGGGCACGGCAAGAAAGCGATTCTGGAGAGACTGAAGCACGGCGTCTCCGGCGTCCAGCCGCTGCGGGAGGACGGCCTCCTCTCCCGGTTCATCCATTCCCGGGTCTTCGGCGCCGTGGACTATCCCATCGCCTACGACTTCAAGCGGGCGAACCGCAAGACCATGGGGCCCGTCGCCTGGTATGCCTGCCAGGTGGCGAAGGAGGTCCTGGAGCGCTCCGGCCTGGAGCCCTCCTTCATCTCCTCGGGCCGGCTGGGGGTCGCCTTCGGTTCAACCCACGGCAGCCCCACGGTTCAGCGGGGAATCTACAAGAACTTCTTCACCGAAGCGAACGCCGGCGTCGACTCCATCGGGGCGGTGGATTACCTCAAGTCCATGGTGCACACCACGGCGGTCAACATCACCAAGATGTTCAACATCACGGGCCGGGTCATCGCCTCCTCCACGGCCTGCACGACCAGCAGCCAGTCCATCGGCTACGGGTACGAAGCGATCCGCTTCGGCCGGCAGGATGCCATGCTCTGCGGCGGGGCGGACGAGTACGACACAACGGCGGTAGCCGTCTTCGACAATCTCCTGGCCTGTTCCACGGCCTTCAACGACACACCCCATCTCACGCCCCGCCCCTTTGACGAAGACCGCGACGGCCTGGTGGTGGGAGAAGGCGGCGGGGCGGTCCTGCTGGAGGAGTATGAATTCGCGAAACGGCGGGGGGCCTGTATCCTCGGGGAGGTGGTCGGGTTTGCCTGCAACAACAACGGCGGCGATATGATCCTCCCCAATCTCAACGGGATCACTCGGACGCTCCAGCTGAGCCTGGAGGACGCGCGGATTCCGGCAGCGGAGGTGGATCTGATCAGCGCCCATGCCACGGCGACCAAGATGGGGGACATCATCGAGGCCCAGGCCATAGCCGCGGTATACGGGGACCGCCCCTGGGTGACGGCGCTGAAGAGTTACATGGGCCATACCATGGCCACCTGCGGCGTCATTGAGACCCTGATTACGCTCTACATGATGGAGGATGGTTTCCTCGCGCCCACGCTGAACCTGCGGAAGATCGACGAGCGCTGCGCCATGATCCGCCACGTGCAGGAGCTTCGGGAAGCCCCGATCCGCACGGCGGCGGTTCAGAATTTCGCCTTCGGCGGGGTCAATACGAGCCTGATCCTCCGGAGGGTTTAATGCCGGGTTGCCCTGCTCCGGCGTCTTTTTCTCTCTGCCGCCTGAGGATTCTTTCCGATGCATCCCGGACAAAGGGCCACGCCTCTTCGCGCAGAGCTCAATCCTATGAAGACTTTAAATAATGTCCTGAAATACCCGGCGAATCTTCTGGTGACCCTGCTGCTCTGGGTTTATTACCTTTTGGGCTTCCTGGTCCTCTTTTCTCCCTTTTACCTGCTGGCGCGGATTGTTTCCCGGGACCGCCAGTTCGCCTTTCAGCGGCTGAATTCCCTCTTTTACCGGATTTTTTTCCACCTTGTCCGGCTGCTGATTCCCCGGGTCCGCTTCGACATTTCTCCCGGGATTAAGGCGATCCGCTCCTCCGTCATCCTCTGCAATCACCTGTCCTACCTGGACCCGATCCTTCTGATTTCCCTCTTCCCCAGGCAGAAGACCATTGTGAAGAGGGATATTTTCCGACTGCCCGTTTTTGGCTGGATTCTCCGGCAGTCGGGCTACCTGCCTTCCCTGACCGAGGAATCGAACGTGTCGCAGGTTCTGAGGCAGGTTCAGGAAATGAAGGCCTATCTTGCCGCGGGAGGGAATCTCTTTGTCTTTCCTGAAGGAACACGCAGCCGGGACGGCCGGATCGGGCCGTTCAACAAGGGGGCTTTCCGCATCGCCCGGATGTGCCAGGCCCAGATCTCTGTTCTGACCATCGGGAACACCCAGCGACTTTTCCCGCCGGGACGATTCCTCTTTAACACAACGGAGCGCTTCACCATCTCCGTGAAGCCGGCCGGTCTGCTGGCGCCGGATTACAGCGACCCTTCCTTTTCGCTGGCCGGCCTGATGGAACAGGTCCTGGCGCTGATGGAGAGGGCCGGTGGCGAATCCACCGCAACATCGGCACTGGGAGACGAAACGGAAGTTTTCAGGAGGAAGAGACATGAAAGTGATTGATTTTCACGTTCATCCAGGATCTGTCGAAATCTGGAAGCCATGGGTTGTGAAGTATTTCCGGGAGAACAATCCTGAAACCTTCGAGCGCTTTGCCAACGGCCTGACTCCCGGGGAAATGACGGCCTTTTTTGCCTCGGAGGGGGTGTCTTCGCTGGTGCTGCTCGCCGAATACGCGCCGAAGTGCACCTGCGTGGTGAGCAATGAAGAGGTTTCCCGGTACTGCCGCGACCACGGGGAGCTGATTCCTTTCGGGTCCCTCAACCTCGAAGAGGACACCCCTTTTGAAGTTCAGGCCCGGCATGCCGTGGAGAGCCTCGGAATAAGGGGATTCAAGCTTCTTCCCTCCTACCAGCACTTTTATCCCAACGATCCGGCTTTTTTCCCTTTCTACGCCTACGCGCAGTCGAAGAGATTGCCCGTCATGTTCCACACCGGCTCGTCGGTCTTCCGGGAAACGCGGATCAAATACGCCGATCCGCTCCTGCTGGATGACGTGGCGGTGGAGTTTCCCCAATTGACTCTGATCATGGAGCACGGCGGACGGCCTTTCTGGTACGACCGGGCCGCCTGGATGATTTCCCGCCATCGCAACGTGCATATCGGCATTGCGGGGATTGCCATCCGGCATCTGCCCCTGCTGTTCCCGAGGCTGGAGCAATACCCCGACCGGTTCCTCTTCGGGAGCGACTGGCCGGGGATGGCGGATGTCCGGAGCCTCGTGGACCGGGTGCTGGCCCTGCCTTACTCCGACGAAACGAAGGCGGCGATCCTGCACGGAAACGCCGAACGGGTGCTGGGAAAGGTAAAGGAAGGAGGGGAGTAGCGTGCAGGAGGAGCGGGTCGTCATTACCGGGTTGGGGACGGTCAACGCACTGGGGAACAGCGTGGCGGAGCTGGCCGAGGGCCTCCAGCAGGGGCGCTGCGGCATCGGTCCGTTAAGTCTTTTCGATACCGGCCCTTACCGGACCCACACCGGAGGGCAGCTCAAAGCCTTTGATCCCCGGAAGCGCATTCCTCCCTGGTATTTGCTGAAACGGCTCTCCCGGGCTGACCGGATGGCTCTGGCCGCTACCCTGGAGGCCTTGCGGGATGCCGGACTGCATCCTCTGCCGGAAGACCTGGAACGCGATACGGGGGTCATTATCGGTGGGGGATCGGGAGGGAAACTGGAGGCGGAAGCCTTTTTCGACGCTTATCTCCGCAAGGGCGGCGGTCGACCTCGTTTCTCCCGCCTCGCCCATCTATCCTGCGCCTCTTCGGCCGACGTCATTGCTTCGAAACTCCGGCTGCAAGGGCCGAAGACCACCCTGATGACGGCCTGCTCCGCCGGGTCGACGGCGGTCGGCCTGGCGCGCGATCTCATCCGGAACGGCGCCGCCCGGTTGATGATCGCCGGGGGAGTGGAGCCGATGTGCCGGACGACCTACGCCTCCTTCAATGCGCTGAAGGCGGTGGACCCCGAACCCTGCAAACCCTTCGACCGGGATCGCCGGGGCCTCTCCCTGGGGGAAGCAGCGGCCGTCCTCGTTCTGGAGGCGTTGTCCGACGCCCGACTCAGGGGGGCGAAGATTTACGGCGAAGTTCTGGGATACGGCGTGACCTGCGACGCCTACCACATGACAGCCCCCGACAGCGAGGCCTCGGGCGCGGCGCGGGCCATGAAGGCCGCCCTGGCCGATGCCGGACTGGCACCGGAGGCTGTCGATTACATCAATGCCCACGGGACGGGGACGCCGGCCAATGATGTGACGGAGACACGGGCGATCAAGGCCGTTTTCGGCAGGCGGGCCTATGGGATTCCCGTCAGCTCCACCAAGTCGATGACCGGCCATACCCTTGGGGCTTCCGGCGCTCTGGAGGCGGTGATTTCGCTGCTGGCCATCGAGCGGGCCTTCATTCCGCCGACCATTTCCTATCAGCATCCCGACCCCGAATGCGATCTCGATTACGTCACCGAAGGGGCGCGCTTCCTGGCGCCGGATATCGTGCTCTCCAATTCCTTCGCCTTCGGCGGCAACAACACCGCCGTGATTTTCGGGCGCTTCCGGGAGGAAACGAAGGGAAGGGGGGCAGGCTTATGAATCGGAGGGTGGCGGTTTCCGGCATCGGAGTGGTTTCCCCCCTGGGGGTAGGGAAAATGGAGTTTTCCCGGCGGCTCTTCGCGGGAGAGCTGGGCATCGCCGAGATCGCCGGTTTCGACACGTCCCCTTTCCCCTCCCACCTGGGGGCGGAGGTGCGGAATTTCCAGCCCCGGGATTTTATCAGCACGAGAAGCCTGCGGAGGATGGACCGCCTTTCCTCCCTGGTCGTGGCTGCGGCGCGACTCGCCCTGGAGGATGCGGCCCTGACGATCTCCCCGGAAAACCGGAACCGAACGGGGATGATCCTGGGGACGGCCTTCGGCGGGACGGATGTGAAGACCCGCTGCGCCCGCATCCTGGCGACGGAAGGTCCGGGCGGCATCAATCCCATCCTGGTGCCCAATGCGGTCATGAACGCCCCGGCAGGTCATGCCTCCATCGAACTGGGCTTCCGGGGGATCAACACGACCGTGACCCACAACGCCGTCTCGGCGGAGACGGCCATCGCCTATGCCGCGGCGGAAATCGCCCGGGGGCGGGCGGACATCCTGTTGGCCGGGGGCGCCGATATCCTTTCAGAATTTTTCTTCGAGACCATGGTCCATTTCCGCGGGCTTTCCCCCCAGGACGGCGGGGAGGAACGGGCTGCCCCCTTTGACGAAGCCCGGAATGGATACATTCTGGGGGAAGGATGCGGCCTGCTCTGTCTGGAGCCTCTGGAGCGCATTCGGCAGCGGGGCGCCGAGCCGTACTGTGAAATTACGGGGTGGGGACTGGGTTCATCCCCGGCGCCGTCCACGGACTGGACGGAAGATCCGCACGGGATGGTTCTGACGGTCAACCGGGCCCTGCGCTCCGCAGGCCGAACCGCGGAAGACATCGATCTCGTCATGGCCTTCGCCAACGGAGGCCGGAAGCCCGATCAGCTTGAAGTCTCGGCCTGTCTGCAGGTCTTCGGCGCTCGACCGGACCGGCCTCTGGTCACCTCCATCAAGGGGACCGTCGGGGAAAGTTTTTCTTCGGGAGGAATCCGGGCGGCAGCCCTGGCCCTTGCCTTCCGGGAAGGACGGGTTCCGCCGACACTGGGAGTATCGTCGCCCCCGGCGTCCCTGGGGCTGGTCGCCGGAGAGAGCCGGGAGGCCGGGATTCGCCTCGCCCTGCTCAATGCGGCATCCTTCGGTGGAACTTATGCGGCCCTTGTCTTTGCCACACCGTGGAAAGAACTGGGATGCCATCCCTGAGAAGGCGAATAGAGAGGAACATCAAATGAACATTGGTGAATGGGTTTCCAAACGGGCTCTGACCCATCCGGAGCGGCCGTTTCTCCAGGAGGAGGAAAACCGGAAATATTCCAATCGGGAGTTCAACGCGCGGGTGAACCGCATGGCTCACGGCCTGCTGAAGCTGGGCGTCGGCCGGGGGGAGCGGATCGCCCTGCTTATGGGCAACTGCAGCGAGTTTCTGGAGATCTTTTTCGCCTGCGCCAAGACTGGGGCGCTGATGACGCCATTAAATGTGCAACTGGCCGTTCCCGAACTCCTCTACATCCTGAAGGACTGCACCCCTCGCGCCCTTTGCTACGCCGCGGAATTTTCCGAAAAGGTTGCCCTGCTTAAAGCCGGCCTGGGAAGCGACGTCAGGCCCCTCTGGCTGCGCCTCGGTGCAGAGGACCACGCCGCCGATCCCTCTGTCTCAGGGCTGCTGGCCGACTGCCCCACGGGGGAGCCGTCGCCGTCCGAGGCGGTCACCCTGGCCGATTCCCTCTTCATCATGTACACTTCGGGGACGACGGGACACCCCAAGGGGGCCGTCCTTTCCCACGGCAATGTCCTCTTCGGGGCGATCAATACCGTGCTGGGATACGGCATCAACCGGAGCTGCAAATCCCTGGTCACTGCCCCCCTCTTTCACATCGGGGCCCTGGGGGCCGCCGCCACTCCGGTCATCTATGCCGGGGGCTCCCTGCTGCTGAAGAGCTTCTTCAATGCCACTGAGGCGCTCCGGGTGATCTGCCGCGAGAAGGTGAACTATGTCTTCGCCGTGCCGGTCATGTTCCAGATGATGACCCGGTCCGAACTCTGGCCTGAAGCCGATTTATCCCACGTTCATTTCTTCATTGCCGGGGGGGCGCCGATGCCTGTCGACCTGATCCGCCGGTACCAGGAGGAAAAGGGCGTCTCCTTTGCCCAGGGGTACGGAATGACGGAGACCTTGCGCATCACCTCCCTGGATCTGGAGGATTCCATCCGTAAGGCGGGCTCCGTCGGCAAGGAGGTTTTCCATACGGACCTCCGAATCGTCAGGAATTCTGGGGAGGACGCCCTGCCGGGAGAGTCGGGTGAGATCCTCGTGAAAGGCCCCAGCGTCTTCGCGGGCTACTGGAATGCCCCCGAGGTGACGGCGGAGGTCCTCAGAGACGGCTGGTTCGCAACGGGAGACATGGGGCGGCGGGATGAGGAGGGCTTTCTTTACGTCATAGGCCGCAGGGTGGAAATGATCATCAGCGCCGGGGAAAACGTCTATCCGGCGGAAGTGGAGCAGGCGCTCCGGGCGCTTCCCGGCGTGAAGGAGGCGGCCGTCCTGGGGATGGCCGATCCGCGGCGGGGCGAGGCGGTGGCGGCCTTCGTCTGTCTGGCCCGGGGAAGCCGACTGACGGAAGAGGAACTGCTGGCCGGCCTGGAGAGGAAAATCGCCCCTTACAAGATGCCCAAAAAAATGGTTTTCGTGAAGGACTTTCCCCGCAACGCTGCGGGCAAGATCCTGAAGCACGAACTGAAAGGACTGCTCTGACGGCCGGAGCCTGCGGATCTCCGCGGGCTCCGGCGAGATCATGAAGGTGATCATCTCCCGGACGCTGGGGCTGGAGAGGCGGCGGAAGAGACGGAGCCCGGAAGAGCGGGACAAGAGGCTATGTGGACGCTATTCAATCTAAAAGGAGGATGGAACGTGAACAGGATTATGATACGGCTGATTTTCATCGGAGTGACAGCGGGAATCCTGCTGCAGGCGGCGGGCTGCGCGGTCATCGGGCGAAACAGGGATTACCGGCCTTTTGATGACAAGTCCCTGAGTCGGATCGTCCCGGGGCAGACGACGGCGGCGGAGACGGTCCGCTGGTTCGGTGCGCCCACCGAAGTGGTCAAGCTTTCCAACGGCAACGCCTATCTCTATTCCCGCAGCACGGCAAAGGCGACGGGACTGTGGCTGGTCTTCGTGACCTTTGCGAACTATGACCGCCAGTACGATCAATTGGTATTTTTCTTCGACAACGGCAACGTCCTGACCCATTACGGGAGCAGTCTGCACTCCGGCGAGGCCTCCTATGGCATGCCGTTTTAGGTTCAGACGGATTTTGCCGGGGCTGCTGGCTGTGGCCCTGCTGCTCGTCGGGGGCGCAATGACGGGCTGCCTTTCCCTGCGCATCGAGAAAGGCGGGGAAGGCCGCCCCCTGGCCGAACCCCCTCCCGCTCTGGAACCGGGAAAAGCCACGCTGGCGCAGGTGCTTCAGCTTTACGGCGCCCCCGACCGCGTCGGCGAACTCTCCGACGGTTTTGCCCTGGCCTACGAGCGCAGCGCCTACCGGGGCCTTTCGCTGAGCCTGGGGCTGCCGCTCGGCGATACGTTCAAGACCAGCGGAGACATGACCGCCTACGGCAACCTGGTCCGCTACGATGCGCTGCTGTTCTTCTTCACGGAGGAAGGCCTTCTGCGGCACTTTATTCTGGACAGGGGGAGCCGGGTTCCCCTGTGGAAGGCGTACTGGCACAATCCGTAAGATTGAGAAAGCAGAGCCAATGCAAAATTCTGGAAAAGGAAGCGCAGTGAGGAACGACGGGCTATGAACCCTGTGATCCATAACAGCATCGTGAATTTTATCTGGGGCATCGCCGACGACGTGCTGCGCGACGTCTACGTGCGCGGCAAGTACCGCGACGTGATTCTGCCGATGACGGTCATCCGCCGCCTCGACACGCTCCTGGAACCGAGCAAGGAAAAAGTTCTCGGCATGAAGAAGCAGCTCGATGGGGCCGGCATCGCCAACCAGCATGCCGCACTCTGCCAGGCCTCCGGCGAGGCCTTTTACAACGTGTCGCCCTTTACCCTGCGCGACCTGAAGAACCGCGCCAGGCTCCAGCAGCTCAAGGCCGATTTCGAAGCCTACCTGGACGGCTTCTCGTCCAACGTCCAGGAGATCCTCGACAAGTTCAAGTTCCGCAACCAGATTTCCACGCTGATCGAGGCGGACATCCTCGGCCATTTGATCGAGAAGTTCCTCGACAGCCGCATCAATCTCAGCCCCAAGCCGGTGCAGGACGTGGACGGCAACGAGCTGCTTCCGGCGCTCGACAACCACGCCATGGGCACCGTCTTCGAGGAGCTGATCCGGCGCTTCAACGAAGAGAACAACGAAGAGGCCGGTGAACACTTCACGCCCCGCGATGTGGTGAAGCTCATGTCCGATCTGATCTTCCTGCCGGTGGCCGACGACATCGAATCCGGCACCTACCTCGTCTATGACGGGGCCTGCGGCACCGGGGGCATGCTGACCGTGGCGGAAGAGCGCCTGTCTGAGCTGGCCGCGGACCACGGCAAGGAGGTTTCCATTCACCTCTTCGGCCAGGAGGTGCAGCCGGAAACCTACGCCATCTCCAAGGCCGACATGCTGCTCAAGGGCGAAGGGGCCGAAGCCGAGAACATGAAGTACGGCTCCACGCTCTCCAGCGATGCCTTCCCGTCGCATGAGTTCGACTTCATGCTCTCCAATCCGCCCTACGGCAAGAGCTGGAAAACCGATCTGGAGCGCCTGGGCGGCAAGGGCGACATCAAAGACCCGCGCTTTGTCACCCAGCACGGCGGCGACCCGGAATACAGGATGATCACCCGATCCTCGGATGGGCAGCTCATGTTCCTGGTCAACAAGCTCTCCAAGATGAAGTTCACCACCCGGCTGGGGAGCCGCATCGCCGAGGTCCACAACGGCTCGTCGCTCTTTACTGGCGACGCCGGTCAGGGCGAGAGCAACATCCGCCGCTGGATCATCGAGAACGACTGGCTGGAGGCCATCATCGCCCTGCCGGAGAACATGTTCTACAACACCGGCATCGCCACCTAAATCTGGGTGCTGACCAACCGCAAGAGCGAGGAGCGCCGGGGCAAGGTCCAGCTCATCGACGCCACCGAATGGTTCGTGCCGCTGCGCCGCAACCTCGGCAAGAAGAACTGCGAGTTCTCCGAAGACCAGATCCGCGCCATCTGCAATCTGGTGGTGAATCCGGTCGAGACCGAGAAATCCAAGATCTTCCCAAACGAGGCTTTCGGCTACTGGAAAGTGACGGTGGAACGCCCCCTGCGCCTCGCCGTCGACTTGCGCCCGACCCGGCTGGAACGGTTCGAGCGGGCCTGCGCCAAGGCCAAGGAAGAGCCGCTGGCCAACCTGGCCCACCGCGTGGCGGAAACCCTCGGGACAGGTCCCCACCTGGATTTCAACGCCTTCATGGATGCCTGCGACGCCGATGCCGATAAGCAAGGCGTTAAGCTCACCGCCAAACGCCAGAAGCTGCTGCAAAGCGAGCTTTGCGACACCCGCGAGGACGCCGCGCCGGTGCTGAAAAAGGTACACAAACCGGGTAAGGCCACGCCCGACCCCCGCCAAGGCCTGTTCGAGGCCGAGGTGAGCGGCAAGACCTGCGTGGTCGAGTACGAGCCGGATACCGCCCTGCGCGACAGCGAGCAGGTGCCCCTGTTGGAAGAAGGCGGCACAGAGGCGTTCTTCCGGCGGGAGATGCTGCCCTACACCCCGGATGCCTGGATCGACGCGGGCAAGACGCTGGTGGGCTACGAAATCTCCTTCACCCGCCACTTCTACCGGCCCGCGCCCATGCGCACCCTGGAGGAGATCAAGGCCGACATCTACGCCCTGGAGCAGGAAACCGATGGACTGCTGGAGCAGATTGTCGGGGAAGCGGAAGGATGAAACAACAAAACCCTCCGCAGGGTCCCGACAGAACCAGCGCCCAATCCGCCAACACCCTGTTGGGTGACATCCGGGCGTTGATCGAAGAGACCCGTACGTCTGTCGCGACCACAGTCAATGCCGTCCTGACCATGCTCTACTGGCGCATCGGCAGGCGGATCAACGAGGAGATCCTCCAAGGCGACAGGGCCGAGTATGGGGCACAGATTGTCTCCGCAGTGCGGAGACAATTGGCGTTGGAGTACGGGCGGGGATTTTCGGAGAAGTCGCTTCGCCACATGATCCGTTTTGCCGAAGTTTTTCCTGGTGAGGAAATTGTCTCCGCACTGCGGAGACAATTGAGCTGGACCCACTTCAAAGCGATTATCTATCTTGATGATCCTTTGAGACGAGACTTCTATGCCGAAATGTGCCGAGTTGAAGGTTGGAGTACCCGCACGCTGCAAAAGAAAATCGGCTCCATGCTGTATGAGCGCACCGCACTCTCCCGCAAACCCGAAGAATTGGCCCGCCTGGAACTGGACGCCTTGCGGAAAGAGGATCGCCTGTCCCCCGACCTGGTATTTCGTGACCCCTACTTTCTCGACTTCCTCGGCCTCAAAGACCGTTATCTCGAAAAAGACCTTGAAGATGCCATCCTGCGTGAGCTGGAACAATTCCTCTTAGAACTGGGCAGCGGCTTTGCCTTTGTGGCTCGTCAGAAACGCATCCAATTGGACAACGATGATTATTACATCGACCTGCTTTTCTTTCACAGGGACCTCAACCGTCTGATCGCCATCGACCTGAAACTCGGAGACTTCAAGGCCGAATACAAAGGGCAGATGGAGTTGTATCTGCGTTGGTTGAGCAGGCATGAGCGTCGCGGGAACGAAGGTGAGCCGCTCGGCATCATCCTCTGCGCCGGAAAGAAGCGGGAATTGGTTGAACTGCTGGAACTGGACCAATCCGGCATCCATGTCGCCGAATATCTGACCGAACTGCCGCCCAGAGAGGTGTTGCAACAAAAACTTCATGCCGCCATCGAACTGTCCCGGAAACGGCTGGAAAACAGGGAAGTGGTGTGATGAAGCTGGCCCCGTATCCAGAATACAAGGATTCCGGCGTGCCGTGGCTGGGGAGGATTCCGGCGCACTGGGAGAGTCGAAAACTGAGAAACATGCTGACACCCGTAAGTACTCGGAATCGCCAAGACTTACCTCTTCTCTCCGTGGTTCGTGAGAAAGGCGTTATCAAACGCGATATCAGTAACAAAGAAGAAAATCATAACTTCGTACCAGATGACCTCAGCAACTACAAGGTGGTAAAGAAATCACAGTTTGCCATGAACAAAATGAAGGCATGGCAAGGGTCTTATGGCGTCTCTTATTTCGATGGAATTGTCAGTCCGGCCTATTTTGTTTTTGATTTAGACGGGGCGGAAGGAAAGTTCTTTCACCTTGCAGCTCGATCCAAAGCCTATGTGCATTTCTTTACACAAGCATCTGACGGTGTAAGAGTTGGTCAGTGGGATCTTTCGATTGTACGCATGAAGGAAATACCGTTTTTTGTTCCTTCTGTCGCTGAACAAACCCAAATTGCCCGTTTTCTCAACTGGAAAACAGCCCAGATCAACAAATTCATTCACAACAAGCGGCGGCTCATCGAACTGCTCAAGGAGCAGAAGCAGAACATCATCACCCAGGCTGTGGCCAAGGGACTCGACCCCAACGTCACGTTAAAACCCAGCGGCGTGGAATGGATCGGGGATATTCCGGAACATTGGGAGGTTATTAAACTTCGCAACCTGCTTAAACCAGTTTCAAGCAGAAATCGGCCTGACCTGCCGTTACTTTCAGTTGTTCGAGAAAAGGGAGTCATTGTTCGAGACGTAGACGACCTAGAAGAGAATCATAACTTCATTCCTGACGATTTAAGTAAATACAAACTGGTACTCAAAGGCCAGTTTGCCATGAACAAAATGAAAGCGTGGCAAGGATCTTATGGGGTGTCCGAATACGATGGAATTGTGAGTCCTGCCCACTTTGTTTTTGAAATGCTTGGCAAAGTTCAACAAGCGTTTATTCATCTAGCCATCAGAAGCAAAGCATACGTTCCGTTTTTTGCCAAAGCATCTGATGGCGTAAGAATCGGCCAGTGGGATCTTTCGATTGTACGCATGAAGGAAATACCGTTTTTTATACCGTCATCAGATGAGCAGGAAGAAATCGTAGATTTCGTTAGAGAGCAACACTCGGCTATCGACCAGACCATCTCCCGCGCCCAGCGCGAGATCGAGTTGATGCGCGAATACCGCACCCGGTTGATTTTCGATGTGGTCACCGGCCAGGTGGATGTGCGCGGCATCGAGGTGCTGGAGGTTGGCGAGGAAGAGCTGCTGGCACTGGATGAGGACACCGCCGAAACCGATGACATGAACAATGAAGAAGCGGACATGGAGGATGAGGAATGACTGTTCCCGCCCATCCGAAAATTTATCACATTGTGCATGTGGACAAGCTGTCATCGATCCTTGCGGATGGCTGCTTGTGGTGCGATGCGGAAATCAATAATCGAAACTCCGGCGGGACGAGCATCGGTATGCCTAAGATCAAAGCGCGCAGATTGCAGAAGGCGCTCGACAGTTTCCCGGACCTGCATGTGGGTGATTGCGTCCCGTTTTATTTCTGCCCCAGGTCGGTCATGCTCTACATGTTCCACATGAACAACCATACAGAAATTACGTATCATGGCGGTCAGGAGCCCATTATTCATCTGGTTGCTGACCTTCGTCGTGTGGTAAAGTGGGCCGAGACAAAACAAAGGCGCTGGGTATTTACGGACTCCAATGCCGGATCGTTCTATTTCAACGATTATACGGATCTGGGACGGCTGGATGTAATCGATTGGAATGCGGTCAGCGCCACGTCATGGCAGAACTGTCGGGAGAAAAAGCAGGCCGAGTTCTTGATGGAACAGAGTTTCCCCTGGCCGTTGATAGACTTCATTGGCGTGCATTCGCAGTCTTTTTATCAGCAGGTGCTCAATGCCCTGTCGGCTGGTGCTCATCGGCCGCGGGTGGAGATCAAGCGGGATTGGTATTACTGAGGAGGCGAAGATGATCGAATACAAAGCCGGGGATATTCTGAAAGAAGATGTTGATGCCCTGATCAATACCGTGAACTGTGTCGGTATCATGGGGCGGGGCATCGCGCTTCAATTCAAGAACGCCTGGCCGGGAAATTTCAAGGCGTATGAGGCGGCATGCAAGACAAATACGGTGCAGCCGGGGCGCATGTTTGTATTCGAGACCGGTCAACTGACCAACCCGCGCTTCATCATCAACTTTCCCACCAAGCGCCACTGGCGCGGCAAAAGCCGGATGGAAGATATCGAGGCGGGTTTGAAAGCACTGGTCGAAACAATACGCACATACAAGATTCAATCCGTTGCCATTCCGCCGCTGGGCAGCGGTCTGGGAGGGCTTCAATGGGCTGATGTCAGGCCGCGAATCGAGGCCGTCATGGCAGCCCTGCCGGATGTCCGAATCGTTGTTTTCGAACCGAAGGGGGCTCCCGATTCCGGAAAGATGCTTCATAATCGTGAGGTGCCGAAGATGACCGCCGGGCGCGCTGCGCTGGTAGAATTGATGAACCGCTATCTTTCCGGTCTGCTCGACCCGTTCGTTACGCTGCTGGAAATTCATAAGCTGATGTACTTCATGCAGGAAGCAGGGGAACATTTGCGGCTCCGGTATCAGAAAGCGCCTTACGGACCGTATGCTGAAAACCTGCGCCATGTATTAAGTGCCATCGAGGGGCACCTGGTATCCGGCTATGCCGATGGCGGCGATGCACCCGACAAGCAGCTTAAACTGGTTCCGGGAGCCGTTGAGGATGCTGCTGCCTTCTTGCAACACCATGCCGATACCCGAAATCGCGTCGACAGGGTTTCTGAACTTGTCGATGGTTTTGAATCGCCCTTTGGCCTGGAACTCCTCTCCACGGTTCACTGGGTGCTGAAAAACGAGTCGGTCAATTCCGTGGATGAGACAGTAAGTCACACGTATGCATGGAATGACCGCAAACGGCAGTTTACGCCCCGCCAGATCGCTCTTGCTGTGGATGTTCTGACAGGCAAGGGGTGGGTGTCGAAGTTCGTAGCGCGAGGGCGTGGATGACGCCGACAGACACCAGTGAAAAGGGTCTGGAATCCATCATCGTCGCCTCCCTCGTGGAGGAAGCCGGATACGTTCAGGGCGACTTGCGGGACTATGACCGGGAACACGCCGTCGACCCGGCCAAACTGCTCCAATTCCTCTCCGCCACCCAGCTCGACACCGTTGAGACTCTCGGCATCGACGAGAGAGGCGACTCTTCCAATCCTCGGCGCACCCAGTTTCTGCACCGCCTGCAGGGTGAGATCGCCAAGCGCGGCGTGGTGGACGTGCTGCGCCGCGGCATCAAACATGGACCGGTCCATTTGGACCTTTTCTACGGCACGCCGACGCCGGGCAATGTGAAGGCTGCGCAACGGTTCGCGGCCAACCTCTTCAGCGTGACACGCCAGCTTCGCTACAGCCGCAACGAGACCGCCCTCTCTCTCGACATGGCCGTGTTCATCAACGGCCTGCCCATCGCTACCTTTGAACTCAAGAATAAGCTCACCAAGCAGACGGTTCTCGATGCCGTTCAACAGTACAAGCGCGACCGCGACCCCAAGGAGCTGCTGTTCCAGTTCGGACGCTGCGTCGTCCATTTCGCCGTGGACGACCACGAGGTGCTTTTCTGTACCCACCTCAAGGGCAAGGGCTCGTGGTTTCTGCCCTTCAACAAGGGCTACAACGACGGCGCGGGCAATCCGCCGAACCCTCATGGACTCGCCACCGACTACCTGTGGAAGGAGACCCTCTCCAAGGAAGGCCTGACCGATATTCTGGAAAACTACGCCCAGGTGGTGGAGGAAAAGGATGAGAAGGACGGCAGGAAAAAGGTCAAGCAGATCTTCCTCCGCTATCACCAGCTGAAGGTGGTGCGGATGCTCCTGGCTGATGCCGGTGAAAGCGGTGTCGGCAGGCGCTACCTGATCCAGCATTCGGCGGGCAGCGGCAAGAGCAACTCCATCGCCTGGCTGGCGCACCAGCTCGTGGGGCTGGAGAAGGGCCGCAGGGCATTGTTCGATTCGGTCATTGTGGTCACCGACCGGCGGGTGCTCGACAAGCAGATCCGCGACACCATCAAGCAGTTTGCCCAGGTCTCGGCCACCGTAGGCCATGCCGAGCATTCCGGCGATCTGCGCCGCTTCCTCAAGGCCGGGAAGAAAATCATCATCACCACGGTGCAGAAGTTCCCGTTCATTCTCGATGAAATCGGCGACGAACACCGCAAGAGCAAGTT